>JAFZXP010000056.1 GCA_017616735.1 Bacteroidales bacterium | reverse complement strand
GAAAAGGAATAATTAAAAAAGGATTTTTATGAAAATATTAGTTTTAAACTGCGGTTCGTCATCAATCAAATATCAATTGATTGAGATGGACGAAAAGAATCACTCGGTATTAGCGAAGGGCCTCTTGGAGCGCATTGGCCTTGAGATGGGCGAATTCACCCACAAATGGAACGGACAGAAGCACTACGAGCAGCTTCCCATACCGAATCACACCGAGGGTATCAAGATTGTGCTTCAGGCACTTACCAATAAAGAATACGGCGTCATCAGTGACCTGAAGGAAATCAAAGCTGTCGGTCACCGCGTGGCTCACGGCGGAGAGAAGTTCACTCACAGCGTCCGCATCGACGACAATGTCATCAACATGATTAAAGACCTCTGCGACCTCGCCCCATTGCACAACCCAGGCGCTTTGCAGGGCATCGCGGCAATGCAGGCCGTGCTTCCAGGCATCCCGATGGCGGCAGTGTTCGACACATCATTCCACGCCACCATGCCACCAGAGGCATATCTGTATGCTATTCCTTACGAGTACTACGAGAAATATCGTGTACGTCGTTACGGATTCCACGGCACCAGCCACAAATACGTCGCTGAAAAAGCCGCTGAATACGTTGGCAGAGACTGGAAAAACACCAAGATCGTCACATGCCACCTTGGCTCAGGCGCTTCTATCGCAGCAGTCGAAAACGGCAAGTCGGTTGAGACATCAATGGGTTTCACCCCTGTTGAAGGCCTCGTGATGGGCAGCCGCACCGGCGACCTCGACCTTGGCGCTTTCATGTACATCATGGACAAGGAAGGCTACAACACCAAGGAGATGAACACATTGGTGAACAAGAAATCAGGTCTTATCGGTATCACCGGCAACTCACAGGATATGCGTGACGTGCGCGCAGGCCGTGACGCCGGCGACGAACGCTGCACATACGCTTTCAACATGTTCGCACACCGCGTGAAGAAATACATAGGCGCCTACGCAGCCATCATGAACGGCATGGACGTACTAGTGATGACAGGCGGTATCGGCGAAAACGCTTGGTTCATGCGTGAGGCTATCCTCGAAAACATGGAGTTCTTCGGCATCAAGATCGACAAGAAATTGAACGAGACTATCATGGGTGACGCAGCAGTCATCTCAACACCCGACTCAAAGGTGAAGGTGGTTGTATATCCTACCGACGAGGAATACATGATTGCCAAGGATACATTTGACCTTGTCAAATAGCCATTAGCTATTAGCCATTAGTAGAGACGCACGATCGTGCGTCTCTATTTCATTGGCGAATACAGATGCAGTTCGCCTTCTGGATGGAAATTCAATTTATGAAACACCAAATTGCCTTTATTTACATGAAATGCCGACCATTCCCCCTTGCCGTTATCTGTGGCCGTTCCGTCGAAAGTCCATTCACTTGTGCTGCTAAAAAAGTCTGAACGTATTAAAATATCCTGATCGTCACCCATGTCAAGGATAAGCGTGAAATCGTCGATTCCGTTGTTAGCCCAGCGGTTGGCGGCAGTCAGAACATAGTCGAAAACATATTCACATCCGTTTTCGGCGGCACCGTCGAAGATGTATGTATGCTGAATGATGTTCAAACCTTTTTTGAAATGTGCGTCAAAGTGATAAACATTGAAGCACAGGTTTTCGCCGCCATAACCCTCATAATCTTCATCGCTCCATTCTTCCTCAACAAAACGCCCGTCCTTAAAATAATCCGTACGTGGCTCATACAATTTGAAAAAACCGTTTTTGTCGCGCGCAAACTGCATGCATTTCACCTCATGTTGAAGGCTGTCGCCGTTCATAACCACCTTGAAATTCCGAATGAATGCCGTTGAGGAAATTGACTCGAAGCCGACAATAACATCTTTTTCTTCACCAGGATTGAAGAACTCGTAATATACGGTCACGCTGTATTTTGTATCCCAAAAATTCTCAGCGGGAATACGCTTAATCGTAAGGATTTCTTTCTGCACGCTGATGTCGGTGTCGGTGATTGGAATCAGCTGGTTGCCCTCAGAATAAAACTCACCGTCGTTGGCATTTGTGCCGACACACAACAGAGCTAACAACAGAGCTAACAATATCTTTTTCATATTTTTATACTATTTTGACCAATATTCAATCCATGCTCTTTCATCTTCGGTCATCGCATTCATATCGGCTTTATAATCCGGATTAGCGACGTACCATTCTGTCGAGTCGAAATATTTCTGCAAGCCAGGCGTCTTGAAAACAAATCCGCGATATGCGAAAGGTGTATTTTTCAGAATCCGTCTCTCCTCCTTTGTCACTCCCAATTTATCGAGGTATTTGGCAAGATCGGCATCAAGGCTTAAATAACGTACATTCAGCTCATCCATTATCGAGTTTTTGTCGTCGTAGTATATGTCATTGCCCACTTTTATAATCCCCAATTCACCTTCAGGATGGAAATTTTTCTTGTGAAGCATGAGTTTTCCCGACTGCACATGCCTTCCATGCTCGCCAGTTTTGCCATGGCCGCTATATGTCCATTCGCCAGCCTCAACGCCATCGATACCGCAGGCAAAAGTCGTCATCCCGCCCATATCCACGACAAGCGTAAAATCGTCGATTCCGTTGTTGGCCCAGCGATTGGCAGCAGTCAGGATGTAATCGAAAACATAATCCATCATCACCAATGAAGAGCCTTTAGAGACGTAAGTATGCTGAATTATGTTAACTCCGGGCTCGAAATGCGCATTGAAATGATAAACATAGTAAAACTCATATCCCGACCAATCCAGGTAAGCATACCTGTCATCACCTTCATAAATCGTATCCATGATAGCCTCATATTGTTCCAGCGGCATATCCACAACCTGTCCGTTCTTGTAATAATCGTCTTGCAGCATTGCATAGCTAAATTGGTAATTACCCTCATATCTGTATGGCACATGCGCAAGCTGCCACGGAATATTTTTACCATTCATAATTACCTGAAAACCATTGATATACGGGTTGCCGGCATACATCGTTTCCACATCCGATGAGACATGTCCGTCGGGTGTCGGAGCCTCGAAACCGACAAGAATGTCTTTGGCCTCGCCTGGGTTGTAGAACTCGTAATAAACATCAACCAGAAAACTGCTTCCCCAACCGTTTACCGTGTCGTCGACACGCGTGATTGTCAGTATTTCCTTTTGGACACTGATAACAGAATCGTTGATTGGAATCAGATGATTGCCATTTGAATAAAAAGCTCCATCGTTGGCTCGACCGACACAACAAGAAATTACTAAGAGTAATAATAATGACAGTTTTTTCATGTTATTAACATTATTTATTTCTAACAGCTAATGGCTAATGGCTAGCCTCTATCATAATGCGGCATTGTTTCAGGCAAAATAATTGAAAATTCCACCAATCCCTTCACCTCGTCGTTTTCGTACCATGGGGTCTGATAAATCAGCTTTTTCTTGCCTTTTTTCGAAATTGTGTAAACGTTTGTCGCAGCGTCGTTTAACAGGTGTTTTATGATTTGCTGCGAACGCTCGTTGTGGCAGCCCATCATGTTTTTACCGCGCACGTCGCCGTTGACGTTGACCGAACTATCATTCTGATACACAACATTTCCTTCGTTGTCGCTAATTGTCACAGCGACATTAATACCTTTGAAAAAATCGATATTCATAGACTTATTTTTTGCAAAAATACATATTTTATATTTAAATTCAAATAAAAATGTTATATTTGCAGATTATTTTTAGATGTCTTGAAAAAACTTAACATATACATAATCAAGCAATATATTGGCACGTTCATCTTCACGTTTTTCGTTGCCATCTTCATACTCTTGATGCAATTTTTGTGGACTTACATTGACGACTTCATCGGTAAAGGTCTTGAATTCGCGATTATGTTCAAGCTTTTGTTCTACACCTCGGTCACCTTTGTGCCAATGGCTTTGCCTCTGGCAATATTGCTCTCCTCACTGATGTGCTTCGGCAATATGGGTGAATATTACGAGCTTGTGGCAATGAAAGCCAGCGGCATCTCCACTTGGAAAGTGATGCGTCCTTTGCTCTATTTCTCGCTGACAATGAGTATCTTGGGCTTTTTCTTTTCCAACAATGTGATGCCGGTCGCCAACCTGAAGATGCAGTCCACTCTTTACGACGTAAGCCACAAAAAGATGACCCTCGAAATCCCGGAAGGTGTGTTTTACCGCGGAATCGACAAATACGTCATCAAGGTGGCCAAGAAAAGCAAGGACAGCAATTGGATGTACGATATCATGATTTACGATCACAGCGACGGCAAAGGCAATGTGAACGTTACGGTGGCCGATTCAGGCTACATGGCCATGACACCTAGCCAGCGCGAGATGATATTCACCTTGTACGACGGCTACAACTACTCCGAAATGATAGACGACAAGGACTATCGCAACAACCGTCCTTTCCAGAAAATGGCATTCAAACGGCAACTGGTTACGTTCGACATGTCGCAGTTCGACATGAAACACATGAGCGAAGAAGCTTTCAAAACGCATCAGACCATGCTCAACATCAGTCAGCTGAACGTTGCCATTGATTCGCTGGGTGTTATTTACGGTCAGCGTGTCCAAACCAATAACAACACATTGGTCAACCGTTTCCAGTACATGTCGATGGACAAAAGCATTCTGGAAAGTGCCGACCGTAAGCTGGCAAAACGTCAAGGCGACGCCATAAGCAAAGACTCCATTGCCGCTTTCAACTGGCCATTGCTGAATTGCATTCCCGAAAAGGAGCGTCAGGCAGTGGCAAGCCTGGCTCTGTCAAGCGCCACCAACATCAAAGAAAGCATGATCATGACGCATAACGACATGAAACGTCAGCGCATCAACATCAGAAAACACGAGCAGGTGTTGCATCAAAAATTCACGCTCAGCGTCGCCTGCATACTGTTCTTCTTCATAGGCGCCCCGCTTGGAGCCATCATCCGCAAAGGCGGACTGGGCATGCCGGTAGTGGTGAGTGTGGTGTTCTTCGTCATTTATTACGTCATCACCATCATTGGCGAGCGAGTGGCTGTCAATGGTGATATGTCGGTGTTCCTTGGAGCATGGATTTCATCAATAGTCCTCTTCCCCATCGGCATATTTCTCACCTTCAAAGCCACCACCGACGCCGCACTGCTCGACGCCGAGTCGTGGAAGAAATTTTTCGCAAAAAGAAACAAAAAAACCGCCCAGATATGAATATCCTACTGCTATGCAACAAGTCGCCGTATCCGCCCTCAGAAGGCGGCCCAATGGCTATGAACAGCGTTGTCACTGGTTTGCTGGAGGCCGGTCACAAAGTTAAGATAATGGCCCTCAACAGCAACAAGTATCACGTCGACTTGGAGAGTATCCCGCAGCAGTACCGCGACCAAACGCGCATTGAGTTTGTCGATGTCGACCTCAGCTTGAGCATAAAAGAGGCTTTCAAGAATCTCTTTTCCGACGAGTCGTATCATGTGAAGCGTTTTATCTCACAGCAGTTCAAAGACCGCCTGGCAGAGGTGTTGGACAAGGAAAAGTTCGATATAGTTCAGCTCGAGATGATTTATATGGCTCCTTACATCGAGACCATACGCGAGCACAGCAATGCCGTCATAGTGTTGCGCGCCCACAATGTCGAACATCAGATCTGGAGCCGCATTGCCAAGAAAACCGTCTTCTTCGCAAAAAGATGGTATATCAATCATTTGGTGCGCACCCTGAAGAAATTCGAAATGGAAGTGATAAACAAGGTCGACGGCATCGCGGCCATCACTCCCGACGACGCGCTTTTCTTCCGCCGTGTGACATCAACTCCGGTAATCGACCTGCCGTTTGGCATAGATATCAGAAAATTCGACCCTTCGTTTGAGGTTGGCGACACCCCGACGTTTTACCATATCGGCTCCATGGACTGGATGCCCAACCAGGAAGGCATCAAGTGGTTGCTCAACAATGTGTGGGGCGAAGTGCTGAAGCGCCAACCCGAAGCCAAGCTGTATCTGGCCGGCCGCAATATGCCGAAATGGCTGCGCAACACCAAGAAAAAGAACGTTTTTGTGGTTGGCGAGGTGACCGATGCCCATGAATTCGTCAATCAGAACAACATAGCCATAGTGCCACTGTTCTCGGGCAGCGGCATGCGTATCAAGATAATCGAGTCGATGGCTTTGGGCAAAGCGGTTATCACTACCACCGTCGGCGCCGAAGGCATACAGTATTCCGAATTCGACGATATCATCATTGCCGACAACACGCCTAAGATGATTGAAAATATATGCCGTCTGTACAAGCATCCCGAAGAAGCCGAGGCTATCGGACTGAACGCCCGCCGGCTGGTTGAGGAGCTTTACGACAACCATAAGATTATCAACCGACTGGGCATATTTTATAAAGAATTGACAACAAAACGTAAAATAACCATTTTGGATTAATGAAGATTTTTGTTTTACTACCAAGAATACCATGGCCGCTCGAAAAAGGCGACAAGCTCAGAGCTTACAACCAGATCAAACAGCTGGCAAAGAACAATGAGATAATCCTCTGCGCCCTCAACACCAGCAGAAAGGTAGACAAGCAGGCGGCTTTCCAGGCTTTGCAGCCTTATTGCTCTTCGGTGACATTTATCGATTTGCACAAATTCGGCATCTTCTTCAATATATTGAGGTCGTTTTTCATCGGATTGCCACTGCAATGCGGATATTTCTACAACACCAAGGCCAAGAAACAGATTCACCGTCTGATCAAGCAGCACCAGCCCGACATGCTTTTCGGCCAGCTGTTGCGTGTGGCTCCATATCTGCACAATGTCAAGATACCTAAGACTCTCGACTATCAGGATGTCTTCTCGATGGGAATGAAACGCCGCGCCGATGTGGCATTTCTCATCGCCAAGCCTTTCTTCAATATGGAATATAACCGTTTGAGAAGGTATGAAAACAAGATGTTCGACGAATTCGACGTGAAAACCATCATCAGCGAGCCTGACCGAGCCAACATCGATCATCCGCAGAGAGATGAGATTCTCATCGTGCCAAACGGCGTCGACCACGACTATTATCAGCCTTTGGAAAGAGAAAAACTGTACGATATTGTTTTCACAGGCAATATGGGCTATGCTCCCAACATCAACGCTGTTGAATTTTTGGCCAACCAGATTATGCCAAACGTTTGGGAGAAACTTCCCAACGCCAAGCTTTACATTGCCGGCGCCCAGCCCGACATTAGGGTGAAAATGGTTGCAAACGACAACATTATCGTTAGCGGCTGGATAGACGACATGCGCGAGGCCTATGCACAAAGCCGTGTTTTCATCGCTCCAATGCGTATAGGCACCGGCTTGCAGAACAAATTGCTTGAGGCGATGTCAATGAAGATACCTTGCATCACCACTTCGCTTGCCAACGGCTCGCTTCATGCCGTCAACGGACGCGACATTCTGGTCGACGACAGCTCATCTGAACTGGCGGCCGACATAGTATTCCTGCTAACCAAAGAGAAAGCCGCAGCTGAAATCGCGCAAAATGGCTACGACTTCGTCAACAGAGTTTACGACTGGAGCGCCGCCACCAAGATAATGGAAGACGCGATGATAACAGCAACACAAAGTTAAAAGTTAAAAGTTAAAAGTTGACAGTTATCAGTTTACCGAATCTAATTAACTATCAACTGTCAACTATCAACTGTCAACTAAAAAAGTATTATGGCAAACAACGACGACAAAAAAATCATCTTCTCGATGGTAGGCGTGAGTAAAATAATTCCGCCTTCACGACAGATTTTGAAAGACATATACCTCTCGTTTTATTACGGAGCGAAGATAGGCATCATCGGCTTGAACGGTGCCGGAAAATCCACACTGCTGCGCATCATCGCTGGCAAGGAGAAATCATACAATGGCGAAGTGGTGTTTTCGCCAGGCTATTCTGTCGGCATGCTCGATCAGGAGCCACAGCTCGACGACAGCAAGACTGTGCGCCAAGTGGTGGAGGAAGGTGCTCAGGAGGTTGTCGACATGCTTAAGGAATACGAAGAGATAAGCAACAAATTCGCCGAGCCTGATGCCGATTTCGACAAACTCATTGAGCGACAAGGTGAGCTAACAGAACTCATCGAGCAGCACGACGGTTGGAACCTCGACAGCAAGTTGGAGCGCGCCATGGATGCTTTGAACTGCCCGGATGGCGACACGCCAGTGAAAAACCTGTCAGGTGGTGAAAGACGTAGAGTGGCGTTGGTAAGACTACTGCTACAGGAGCCCGACATTCTGCTTCTCGACGAGCCTACCAACCATCTTGATGCAGAGGCGATTCAATGGCTGGAGAGCCACTTACAGCAATACAAAGGCACTGTCATAGCAGTCACTCACGACCGTTACTTCCTCGACCACGTGGCTGGCTGGATTTTGGAACTCGACCGCGGCGAAGGCATCCCATGGAAAGGCAACTATTCATCGTGGCTCGACCAGAAGACCGCTCGCATGGCAATGGAGGAAAAAACCGAGAGCAAACGCCGCAAGACCTTGGAACGCGAGCTGGAATGGGTGCGCATGGCTCCAAAGGCGCGTCACGCCAAAGGCAAAGCACGTCTCGAATCGTATGAGAAGATGCTCAACGAAGACGTGAAAGAGAAAGAAGAAAAACTCGAGATCTATATCCCCAACGGCGACCGTCTCGGCAACAAAGTCATTGAGGCTAAAAACGTTACAAAGGCATTTGGAGATAAGGTTTTGTTTGAGAACCTCAGCTTCAGTCTGCCGCCGGCGGGCATAGTGGGCGTAATCGGGCCTAACGGAGCTGGCAAAACAACATTGTTCCGTATGATTATGGGACTTGAAAAGCCCGATGCCGGTACTTTTGAAGTCGGTGAAACCGTGAAAATCGGTTACGTCGACCAGCAACATGCCGAAATCGACCCTGAAAAAACAGTCTGGGAAGTGATTTCAGGCGGCAACGAGCTCATTCAACTTGGCAAGCGCACCATGCCATCTAGAGCATACGTTTCGAGGTTTAACTTTGGTGGCGACGCTCAACAGAAGAAAGCAGGCGTGCTGTCGGGTGGCGAGAGAAACAGAATGCACTTGGCATTGACACTCAAGCAAGAAGCCAACGTACTGCTCCTCGACGAGCCGACTAACGACATCGACGTGAACACCTTGCGCGCCTTGGAAGAAGGTCTGGAGAACTTCGCAGGCTGCGCCGTCATCATCTCGCACGACCGCTGGTTCTTGGATAGAATCGCGACACATATCTTGGCGTTTGAAGGCGACTCGCAGGTCTATTTCTTCGAGGGAAGTTATTCGGAATATGAGGAAAACAAGATAAAACGACTCGGCACTCAGCAGCCGAAGAAATTCAGATACAAAAAGCTGATGTAATATGAGCGACGAGAAACCGTCAAAATTACAAATCTATACCTGGTACCGACGTGGCAAGAAAGCCTTCCGAGGCAATTTCAAAAACCATTATGAGGTTGCGGTTGAATGGTATCGCAAGGCTGCCGAGGCAGGTTACAAAGACGCTATGTACGAGCTCGGGATGTGCTATCTGCGCGGCGAGGGCGTGCCAAAAGACGACTACACGGCCTACACCTGGTTCCGCGAAGCCGGCCACAGCGGTCATCCCGACGGTCAGTATCTCGCCGACGATATGCTCCGCGTTCATGAAATGATGCTGTAGCCTCCCCGCCGTCATTTCGACTGAGCGAAGCGAATGTAGACCTGAGCGAAGCGAAAGCATTCACCTCTGATGAATAAATCTCATGCTAAATGACTTTGGATATTTAAATTATTAAGATATGAAAAAAATTTTTACCACATTTATCGCCATCTTATTAACCATCAACGCTTTTGCATTAGACGTCTGGGACGGCACCGCTTCACCTTGGACGCACGGAACCGGCACTTCAAGCGACCCTTATCTCATCGAAACAGCTGAAAACCTCGCCTACCTCGCCCAGAAAGTCAACGAAGGCTATCAGGCACAAGGCATGGAGGTCTTCAGATACACATATTTTTTGTTGACCGACGACTTGGACCTCAACAACATCAACTGGACACCTATCGGAAACGTCAACATGAACATGAATGGCTATTATTTTGCCGGTATCTTCGACGGCTGGTATCATAACATCGACCACTTGAAGATTCAGACAAATGCGGATGTCTGCGGCCTGTTTTGCGGATTGGGCGGAGAGCAGGGGCCTCCACCAGGAGACCGGACAGGCGTGATTAAGCATCTGTCGGTCACCAACGGCAACATCACATCAACTGGTACGGGAGTGGGCGGCATCGTTGGAGCTATCGCCGGCGAAGCATTTGTTTATCAATGCAGTTTCTCAGGCACCATCAGCATCAGCAACAATGAATCTTATTGCGGTGGAGGCGGTATAACTGCAGCTATGGCAGAAAACTCAGCCATCGACGAATGTTCGTTTCACGGCAGCATCACAGCCACCAACAATGGCGGTTTCGATGGTGCGGCCGGAGCTGGCGGCATAGTAGGAATCGCCATGGATCAAGCCTCGATAAGCCAATGCTATAACACAGGCGCCATCACATGCAACGCTTTCATGCTAAGTGTAGCGGCAGGCATCGTTGGGACGACATTGCAGGAAAACAACGTGAGCGTTTACAGCTGCTACAACGTCGGAACAGTGAACGCCATCACCAAGGGCGGCATCTTCGGCATGATTAGTCCGATAAACCCGACAAAAGACGAGGTCTCAATAAACGTCAGCAACTGCTTCTACCTCAACACCTGCGGCGGCACGACTAACTACGGCACCTCGAAAACATCTGACGAGATGAAGACCGAGCAGTTTAAGAACCAAATCGACATGAGCTCGCACGCCTTCGTGATGGACAACGGCACCAACAACGGATACCCCATCCTTACACTCACCGGTTTCATTATTTACGAAGCTAAAGATATCACAGCGCATACAGCCACATTGTCGGCAGATCTACACCCAGGAAACGCTTCATTCTCAAGGGCTTACTTCTTCTATGACAACGAAGAAAGCACCGATTATCACGAGGTTGAAATTGGCACCGAAGGCTATGTTGAAATCAGCATTGAAGATCTCGAGCCAAACACAGCCTATATGTTTTCAATGAGTGTCGAATATTCCGATGGAGGCTTCGTAGGATTCAGCCCGCATTGGTTCATGACCTCCGACAACACTGGAATTGCCGAAATTTCTAATTCCTATATTTGCATCTATCCTAACCCGACATCAGATTTCATCCGTATCGAAAACGCCGAACCTCAATTTGTTATAATCTATTCCCTCGACGGAAGATTGGTAAAAACAGTTGAAAACGCCAACGTTCTCGACGTAAGGGATTTGAGGGAAGAGATGTACCTTATTAATATAGATGGAGTTGTTAAAAAGTTAGAAGTTAGAAATTAGAAGTTAGAAGTTAGCAATTAGGAGTTGACATTAACTGTTAACTGCTAACTTCTAACTGCTAACTGCTAACTATTTAGTAAGTTCTTCCATTACCTTGCCGGCCAAACGGCTGGTTCCGACGCGGAAATAGTTCTTGTTGAGCCATTTCTCGCCAAGGATGTCTTTCACTATATAATAATAGGTGAGCGCGTCTTCAATGGTTGACATTCCGCCGGCAGGTTTGAAACCAATCATCTGGCCTGTTGCCTCATAGTATTCCTTGATGGTGTCGCACATCACCAAAGCTGCCATCGGCGTTGCGTTGACAGCGATTTTTCCTGTTGAAGTCTTGATGAAATCGGCACCAGCCAAGATTGCCAACTCGCTGGCTTTGCGAATGTTGGCCGGGGTTTTCAGCTCACCAGTTTCAAGGATAACCTTCAAGTGAACCGGAGCCTTGCAAATTTCACGAATAGCCTGGATTTCATTGTAAACCTCGTCGTAATTTCCTTCGAGGAACGTACCGCGTGATATCACCATGTCGACCTCGTCGGCTCCCTGTTCGACGCAATATTGCACCTCTTTTTTCTTCAAATCAAACGGCATCTGACCCGAAGGGAAGCAGCAAGCCACTGTAGCCACCTTGATGCCGCTGCCTTTCAGCAAACCTTTGGCCTGTTTCACAAACGGACTGTAGATGCAGATGGCTGGAACCGATATTCCCATACTATTTTTCTGGAAATCAATGGCTTTAGCGCAAAATTCCTCAATCTTCTTGGCATTGTCAAACGCCTCCAAAGTGGTGAAGTCAATGCTCTGGAAAATGGTCTTCAAAGCCTCACGACGATCGCTGCTTTTGCTTTGTTTGTCAATGATTTTCTCGATTCTGGCCTGAAGTTCTTCCTCAGTATAATTGTAAGATTTGAAGTTCATAACTTTAATATTTATATTGATTTGCAAAGATAGGAAAAAATTTCATAATTTTGCAGCGGAATTTTTAATTCCGTCATTTCGACTGAAGCGAAGCGGAATGGAGAAATCTTTGAGGATTTCTCGACTTCGCTCGAAATGACAAAATGATTGAAAACTCATAGTATGAAAAAATATTTTTTAATAATCGCATTATCACTTTGTACGTCAACAGTTTTTGCCCAGTTGACAAAGGAAAACGATTTCGGCATTACCGCTTTGAAGTTTGAAGTCAGAGGTGATTTCGACTGCCTCAACCAGCACGACAGCACATGGTCGGGCTTTACAGGCAAATACCTTAACTTCATCATGAAAGGCGACCTGAACGAGCATTTTTACTATGCATACCGCCAACGCCTCAACAAAGTTAACAGCATCAACAATTTCTTTGATGCCACTGATTATCTTTATCTTGGCTGGCGCATTACGAAAAACATTTCATGGACAGCAGGAAAAGAGGTTGTGGCTATGGGTGGCATTGAGTATGACCTCGCCCCTATTGATGTTTATTTCGCCTCTCTCTCATGGGGTTTGAGCTGCTATCAGTTCGGAACAAACCTCCAATTTACCACCAACGACGGCAACCATACTTTCACTCTGCAGTTCACAAACTCACCTTTCGGCGAGCACCTATACAACGGAATGTACAACTACAGTTTGCACTGGCGCGGTAACTTCAAGCACTTCGGTCCGGTTTGTTCAGTAAATATGTACGAATACTGTAAAGGAGCGTTTCTCAATGTCATAGCTCTCGGTACAACCTTTAATTTTGGTCCCGTGGACGGCCATGTCGATTTCTTCAACCGTACCTCCGAACAACACGACCATTTTGCTGGCGACGACATCTCGTTTGTAGGTCAGATCGGACTTAATCTCATGGCAAACAGGCTTCATCTCTTCCTGAAAGCCACCTACGATGTCAACGAAATGGATTTGGGAACAGAGCCGTCGACATACGCTTACAACGTTTATGTCCTCCCCGGCACCGATATGAGGGCTTACGGCGGCGGAGTCGAGTTTTTCCCGATAAGAGGTAAAAATGACATACGTGTTCACGCATTCTTCGCAGTCAACGACACCAAAGGCGCAGACATGCTTTATCAAGGCAACGTAGGTCTCACCTGGAGATTGAATTTCATTGACAAATAAACTCTATTATGAAAATAAAACACTGGCAGTTTTTAAGTAAGCGTCGACTGGAGGCAGGTATCTTCCTCGCGATTTTCGCCATTTTCTTTGGATTCCTCGGCACTCGCATGGGCACAGCCAACATGCTGAATACCATTATGCAGACGGCATATCACCTACTTTTGGAAACAGTCTTCTTCCTGATGGCGGTGTGCGTGGTGTCAGGCGCTCTCGGCAAGCTTTTGGTGGAGTTTGGCGTGGTGCGACTCATTGAGTACGTACTTCGCCCTCTGATGAAGCCTATCTACAACCTTCCAGGCGTGGCGGCTCTTGGCGGAATCCTTACGTTTTTGTCAGATAATCCGGCCATCATCGCCCTCTCGAAAGACAAGCATTTTTCACATTATTTCAAGAAATACCAGCTCACCTCGCTGACCAACTTCGGAACAGCGTTCGGAATGGGACTGGTGGTGATTTTCTACATGCTCGGTCTCGGTTTCTTGAAAGGAGCTTTGGTCGGCTTGCTTGGCGCCATCATCGGAAGTATTGTTTCAACACGACTGATGCAGCGCTTTACTTTGAAAGCATATCCCGAATTAAACGTTGAAGAGGAGCCTGAAGGCGGCGACGAGCAACAGATTTCATTCAAGTCGAAAGGCAATGCTTTCATGCGTTTCCTCGATGCCATCCTCGACGGCGGTAAAGACGGTGTTGCAATCGGATTGGCTATCATCCCGGGCGTGCTTATCATCTCCACCATCGTGATGATGCTCACATTTGGCCCGGCAGTCGGCGGCCAGTACAGCGGCGTGGCATATGAAGGCGTTCCCGTTTTGCCTTATCTCGCTGGCAAAATCGACTTTGTGTTCGACTGGCTCTTCGGTTTCCAGAGCCCAGAGTTAGTGGCATTTCCAATCACTTCTTTAGGTGCAGTGGGTGCTGCTCTCGGTCTGCTGCCTAAGTTCATAGCCGAAGGCATTGTCAACAACAACGCCATAGCTGTCTGCACAGCAATCGGAATGTGCTGGAGCGGATTCCTTAGCACACACACCGCCATGCTCGACTCACTCGGACACCGCGAACTCATTCCTAAGGCCATAGGCGCCCACACCATCGGCGGCTTGGTCGCAGGAATCTCAGCCCACTGGATTTACGTGCTGCTGGCATTCATTTTTTAAATGAAACGACGCTTAAAGCGCAATAGGCACCGCAAACAAAGCGTTCACAGGATTGCCGTTTTGCTTGCCCGGATTGAATTTCTTAAGGCTCTTGCAAGCTTTGTTTACCGCTTCCTCCAACACCGCATCTTTGGGTCTGACAAGGACAGCCTCTCTCACGACGCCGTCGTAACCGATTTTAAGCTGCACAATGGCTCTTCCTTTGTAATCGCCGGAATAACTGATGTTTTTAGTGATATCATTGACCAGCGCGCCTGTTCCGTCCGGATACGATGGCATTTCCTCAACACTCATGTAGTACACCGCGGTGTCGCAAACAATAACCTTGTTGAATTCTTCATTAGTATTAGCATTACAATTCTTCGCACCGGTGAAAATAAGAGCTGCGAGCACCGGCAATGTCAATAAAAATCTTTTCATAATAACAAGTTTTAAAGTTTCAGGCTGTAAAATTATAAACAATATTTTAAAAAAACAAATATAATTTTTCTCTTAATTTCTGGTTATTTTTTAAAAATATCCGTATATTTGCATATTTGATTAAAAGGAAATCAATCATGATTAATCGTGTTTTTAAGTTCGGTGGCGCATCAGTTAAAGACGCTGATGCTGTCAGGAATCTCAAGCATATCCTTGAGAATGAGGACCGTAGCGACCTGATGCTCGTCATCTCGGCAATGGGAAAGACTACAAACGGCATCGAAAAAGCGCTCAAAGAATTCCGCGACGCCGACGGTCATCTGCCGATTGGCGCCCTGAAAGACCTGATGGAATATCACGAGAAAATCATGCTCGAACTTTTTAATGGCAACACCGAACATCCTGTGTTTGAATCGGTTACGAATCTTTTCTTGGATTTATATCTCAACCTGCAGGAGACTGGTTACGACTACGATTATCAGTACGACCAAACCATCAGCTTTGGCGAGGTGCTATCGACTACCATCATTTCGGCTTACTTGAACGACAACGGCATTGCCAACAAGCTTCTCGATGCCCGCGAATACATCATCACCGACCACACCTTCCGTGCCGCCAATGTTGATTTTGACGAAAGCCGCCTGCGGATTCAGAAACTTCAAGAGGAACACGACGGCACGATGTATATCACTCAAGGTTTTATTGGCTCTTCAACAAAACCAGTTGTAACAACGACCCTCGGTCGCGAGGGCTCCGACTACACCGGCGCTATCTTTGCCAACCTACTGGACGCCAAAGAGTTATCGGTTTGGAAAGATGTCGACGGAGTGCGCAACGCCGACCCGAAACGCTTCGAGCACACCGAAAAAATCCCGCATCTCTCCTACTCCGAAGCCACCGAGCTGACGTTTTACGGTGCCACGGTGTTGCACCCCAAAACCACAAAACCTCTGCAAAACAAGAACATCCCGCTGAAAGTTCGTTGCTTCCTCGATGCCTCATTGGAGCCAACCATCGTCGATGGCACCGACGAGTTCATAAAATATATTCCATCATTCATAGTCAAAGACAATCAAACACTTGTGACGATTCGTCCGCGCGACTATTCGTTCATGAACGAGCAGAACCTCGGCATCCTCTTCGCGATGCTCAACGAGCTCAACATCCATGCCAACATGATTCAGACCTCGGCCCTGAACCTCTCCATCTGCTTCGACGAGAACGAACGCAAGCTTACGCGACTAATCGCCGAACTCGAGCAGTCGTTCATCATCCGCTATAACAACGGCCTCCAACTCTTCACCATCCGCCATTACAAAAACGGCATCGAAAAAGAATTCATCAAAGACAAACAGGTCTTTGTGGAACAACGAAGCAGAAGCACACTGCAATTGGTGATATCATAAAAAAATAGGGCGAAAAATTTTCGCCCCTACTAAAGTCTAAGGTCTAAAGACTAAAGTCTATTCCGCCCAATTCAAAATCTTTCTGAAATCGTATTCCTCCGGCTTCTCCACATATTTCTTCGCTCCTTCGTAGTCGGCTGGGGTGATGTACTGCATGCAGTGGTTAAACACTAATATCGCCTTTTCGCCCTGCATGTTCACCAAACGCGGTTTCACCTTGCCATTCTCGTCCTCAACATCCTTCAGATACAGCGGACTGACCTGGCCTTTCGGGTCGGCAGTGACCATGGCGCCTGTGATACCCATGTCGAACAGCTTCTTCACGCCGTAGCCAAGAATTGAGCAATATTGCAAATCGAAAGCGCAAGGATCGACACAACGGATTTCGTAACCCACTTCCACCGGACGGCTCTTGATGTTCAAGCCGAGAAGTTTCAAGCGCTGTTGCAACAACATATTGAAAATGTGAGCCTTACTGACGTTGCCAAGCTCAGGATGGCCGTGCTCGTCGTAGGTGAAGTTCACACCTGAATTCTGAATCTCTTCGTCGGTCATGAAGTGGAACACACCTTCTGAAACGCTTGCCACACCGTAGTTGATACCCAACATCTTACGTTTGATCAT
>JAFZXP010000004.1 GCA_017616735.1 Bacteroidales bacterium | reverse complement strand
GTGGCAAGAGCTGGCGTACTTTGACAAGAGACGAGTGGGTATATGTTTTTAACACCAGAAGTACAAGCAGCGGAATAAGATATGCTAAAGCAACGGTGAATGGCGTCAATGGAGTGATACTTCTCCCAGACAACTGGAGCACAGGCAACTACAGTCTGAGCAATACCAACAAGACAGATGCGAGCTTCAGTAGCAATCGCATAAGCCAAACAGACTGGCAAAACAAGTTTGAATCCAACGGGGCAGTCTTCCTGCCCGCTGCTGGCGACCGGAGCGGGACGGGTGTCTACGACGTCGGTTCCTACGGCAACTACTGGTCGGCTTCGTACTACAATAGCCTCAGCGCGCGCACCGTTTGGTTCAGCGGTGGCTACCTCGTTCCGGACAATTGGAGCGGCCGCTTCCTCGGGTTCTCTGTGCGCTTGGTTTGCTCCGCTCCGTAATTATTCCCTTTACGCCGTGAGGAAACCCAAATCAGGGGCGGAGCCCCTCTGTTGTCAGTGACGGGGCGGGGCGTCGGCAGGCCAACGGCTTTTTGGTTGCGTAGTGTGAGGCGGCGCATCATGAAAATTCGCTATCTAAGGCTCCGGATTGTTATTGCATGGTGTCGTGGTTGGAATGAAATAACTGAAAACACCAGCAATTTACAAACTATTTCACAATCAGCTTTGATGGCATGATTCTATCAACGACTACAACGTCATCTTCAATATGGAATATATAATTCCACTTTTTGTTGTGCGAAACCATTCTTCTAGCTTGAGGATGAATCATTTTTATGGTTTTTGACCTGCTTGGAAAATAAACGTCGGCATAAACTGATAGCGATAAAACTTCTTGAATCATGGAGTCCATATATTTTCTAGCTCCTTCAAGCGACATCTTTGTCGATAAAAACTCTGCTATATCTTCGATATCTTCTCTTGCCGACGAATCAATCTCAACATTATAAACTTTCATGTTTCTCAACCACCCTTTCCCACACTTCATCAAAATACTCGTTAACTGTCATTCTTCCAGGCTTACTCGTTTTTCTGTAAACTCGCGATGGCTCAGAAACCATTGCAATGTTATTCTCCATGCTTCTTTCGTAATTCTTCATAATCAACAACTTTAACTTTGCAAAGATAAAACTATTTTTAGTAAACGCAGCTACTTTTGAAAAATATTTTTAAATGTAATAAATAGAAAACGAAGTGTGAAATTGTTCTTCGTCACAACCTGAACGATGCCGGGAATTCGGTCTCGAACTTCAAATCCTCTCCGGTGATGGGGTGGATGAAGCAAAGCTTGTAGGCATGAAGCCCCAAGCGGCCGATCTTGTCGTCGCCATCGCCGTATTTGGGGTCGCCAACCACTGGGAAACCTATGTCCTGCAGATGTACGCGTATCTGGTTCTTGCGACCTGTGTCAAGAGTGAGCTCCACTAACGAGTAGCCATCCGACACCTTTATTAATTTATAGTGTGTGGTGGCGAACTTGCCGCCGTTGTCAAACTTGCTCGAATAGGTGACAAACTGGGCGTTGTCTTTCAGCCACGAGCTAATGGTACCTTCTTTTTTCCGCATTTCGCCGTGCACCAAAGCCACGTAACGGCGGTCGTAGACGGTTTTTTTCCAATCTTCCTCAAATTTCAGCGCCACCTTTTTATCTTTGGCAAACAACAGCAATCCCGAAGTGTCGCGGTCAAGACGGTGTATGGTGTGAGCGTGGCATTTCTGATGGTTGGCTTCAAGATATTGATTCAGAATGCTTTGCACTGTCATGTCGTCGGGGTTGGGTGAGTGGCAGATAATGCCGGCTTTCTTTTCAACAACAAATAGATATTGGTCTTCATAAACAATTTTAACCCATTGATTGTCAAGATGATTGATTTTATGATTCTTTCCAATCCTGACTTCCATGCCCGGAGTGAGTTGAAAATTATATTGAGTAACAGTTTTGTTGTCCACAGCCACTGAGCCGCCAGTGAGAATGTTTTTGGCTTTGCTGCGGCTGATGCCACTCATCCTGTCCATAATGAAAGGCATTAGTTCACTTGCTTCCAACACCTTGAAAACCAAATCTTTAGCTTTGCTGTCTTTCTTGTTTTGCATACAAAAATTAATTTATACAAAATTATTAAAAATATTTGTCGGGTAAAAAAAATCTTTTAAATTTGCACAAGAAAACTTACATCACAAAATACTTTGATAATATCATGACTATCAATGAATTAAAGAATGTCGCGACACAAGTCAGACGCGATATTATCCGAATGGTTCATGCTTGTCAGTCGGGACATCCGGGCGGCTCGCTCGGCGCCACCGACATAGTGACGGCTCTTTATTTCGACCAGATGCACATCGATTCGAAGAATTTCCGCATGGACGGGGCAGGTGAGGATATGTTTTTCCTCTCCAACGGCCACATCAGCCCTATGCTGTACAGCATCCTCGCTCGCCGCGGATACTTCCCGGTATCGGAGCTCGCCTCGTTCCGCCGCTTGGGCACACGTCTGCAAGGACATCCCACACCGGTCGAGGGCTTGCCGGGCATCAGAATGGCCAGCGGCTCGCTAGGACAAGGCCTGTCGGTGGCAATAGGCGCCGCACAAGCCAAGAAACTCAGCGGTGACAACAGCTTGGTGTTTTGCCTGATGGGCGATGGCGAACAGGAGGAAGGCCAGATTTGGGAAGCCGCCATGTACGCTCCTGTGAAAAATGTCGACAATCTTGTGGCTATCATCGATTACAACAAGAAACAGATCGACGGCTCTACCGACGATGTGATGAGCTTGGGCAACCTGCGCGCAAAATACGAGTCTTTCGGTTGGAAGGTGTACGAATGTGACGGCAATGACATGCAGGAGATGGTCGATGTTTTGAACGAGGCACGAGAGAACGCGCATCAGGGCTTCGCTCAAATCATTCTGGCTCACACCGAAATGGGCATGGGAGTTGATTTCATGATGGGAACTCACAAATGGCACGGCACGCCTCCAAATGATGAGCAGGCGGCAAATGCTTTGAGTCAGTTAAAAGAAACATTAGGAGATTATTGATATGAAAATAGAAGTTCAGAACTATAAAGATACAAGAAGCGGTTTCGGCGACGGATTGGTTGAAGCCGGAAAACGCAACCCTAAGGTGGTGGCTCTCACAGCCGACCTTACCGGATCGGTCAAGATGGGCGACTTCAAGAAAGAATTCCCTGAAAGATTTTTCCAGGTTGGTATTGCCGAAGCCAATATGATTGGCATTGCGGCCGGATTGGCCAACGGCGGATATGTTCCGTTTACAGGCACTTTCGCCAACTTCTCGTCGGCCCGAGTGTACGACCAGATTCGTATGGTTGTCGCATATTCCAACAAGAATGTGAAGGTTTGCGCCTCGCATGCAGGCGTCACCCTTGGCGAAGACGGTGCTACACACCAGACTTTGGAGGATGTGGGTATGATGAAAATGTTGCCTAATATGACGGTTTTGGTGCCGTGCGACTACAACCAGACCAAGGCTGCCACTATCGCTGCTGCCGAGCATGACGGCCCGGTTTACCTGCGTTTCGGTCGTCCGAAAGTGGCTAACTTCACCCCAGTTGACGAGCCGTTCATTATCGGAAAGGCTCAGATGATTGAGGAAGGCACTGATGTTTCCATCTTCGCCTGCGGTCATCTCGTATGGAAAGCCATCGAGGCTCTCCCGATTTTGAAAGAGATGGGAATCAAGGCCGAGCTAATCAACATCCATACTATCAAACCGCTTGACGTTGAATCGGTGCTGAAGTCGGTGGCAAAGACCGGTTGTGTCGTGACGGCTGAGGAGCACATGCGCAACGGCGGCCTGGGCGACAGTATAGCACAAGTGTTGGCTTTGAACAATCCTCGCCCAATGGAAATGGTTGCCGTCAACGACGTCTTCGGTCAGAGCGGCACACCAGATGAATTGCTGAAACACTATCATTTGGATACAGTGGATATTGTGGAGGCTGTGAAGAAGGTGATTGGGAGAAAGTAAAAGACAGAATAGTCTTTAGTCGTTAGTCTTTAGTCGTTAGTTGTTAGTCTAATGGCTATTTAAAAACTTCTAAAATTCTAAAGACTAACGACTAAAAACTAAAAAAGGACATCGCAGATGTCCTTTTTTCAGTAGCGGGGATGAGAATTGAACTCATGACCTCCGGGTTATGAATCCGACGCTCTAACCAACTGAGCTACCCCGCCGTTTTCGGAGCGCAAAATTACACTATTTTTCAATATCCGCAACATTTTTTTGAAAATTTTTAAAAATAAATTTTTCTCGACAGATTTAATTAATATTTGTATCTTTGCAGGTTGGAATTAAAATTATCGAATATAAAATGAAAAAGTTATTGGTTTTAATCAGCGCACTGTTCATTATGTGCACTATGGCTTTCGCTCAAAGCGAGAACGAAACTGTTGAGAAACAAGACGGTCCGGAAATCACATTCAAGGAAACACTTCATGATTTCGGCAATATCGAGTTTAAGGGCAACGGCTCATACGAGTTTGTGTTTGTCAATACAGGCAACGAGCCGCTTATTCTTACTCAGCCTAAGTCATCATGCGGCTGCACAGTGCCTGAGTGGCCAAAACAGCCGATTTTGCCTGGTGAATCAAATGTTATAAAGGTGACTTACAAAAACACCGACCGCGCCGGCAGCTTCAACAAATACGTCACGGTGTTTTCAAACGCAGTGGTCAACAAGGAAATCAAACTCCGCATCAAAGGTACAGTGCTCGGACAGCCAACCGAGGCCATGCCAATGAAGATGGAAACTATCGGAACCCCAGTAAATAAAGAGAATTAAACATTTATCACATATGCCTAAAATTTCTAAAAAAGGCCTGTTCATGCCGGCCTCACCAATCAGAAAGCTCGTTCCATTCGCCGACGAAGCAAAAGCAAGAGGTATTCATGTCTATCATCTGAATATCGGTCAACCGGATATCGCGACAACTCCATACGCACTTGAAGCTGTCAAGAATTACGACGAAAAAGTTATCAAATACACACATTCAGCAGGTACTCTTTCATACAGAAAGAAACTCTGCGAATATTATGACAGACTTGGCATAAAAGTAACTCCGGATGATATCATCGTGACAAACGGCGCTTCGGAGGCTTTGTCGATCGCATTCCAGACAATTATGGACCCGGACGATGAAATTGTCATCCCGGAACCGTTCTACGCCAACTACAACGGCTTTGCTCAGACAGCAGGTGTACGTGTGCGTCCAATCTATTCTGAGATCAGCAACGGCTTCGCATTGCCGCCAATCGAGGACTTTGAGAAGGCTATCACCGAGCACACAAAGGCTATTTTGATTTGTAACCCTAACAACCCGACAGGTTACCTTTATTCAGAAGAGGAAATGGAGCGTCTGCGCCAAATCATCCTGAAATATGACCTATATTTGATTTCTGACGAGGTATACCGTGAGTTCTGCTATGACGGATCAGTCCATCATTCAGCGATGAGCCTTAAGGGTGTTGACGATAACGTCATCTTGATCGATTCAGTGTCAAAGCGTTTCAGCGCATGCGGTATCCGCGTGGGTCGTATGGTGACACGCAACCGCGAGGTCATCAACACAGCAATGAAGTTCGCTCAGGCTCGTCTGTCGCCTCCGACATACGGTCAGGTGGCCGGTGAAGCAGCTCTTGACACCCCAGTGTCATACTTCGACGCTATCGTGGCTGAATACGTGAAACGTCGTGACGTTTGTGTTGAGGGTATCAACAAGATTCCTGGAGCATATTGCCCGACACCAAAAGGAGCTTTCTACATCGTGGCACATCTGCCAATCGACGATTCCGACAAGTTCTGCAAGTGGATGCTCACCGACTTCAGCTATGAAGGCAAGACAGTGATGTTGGCACCGGCAAGCGGATTCTATTCAACAATCGGTTTGGGCCGTCAGGAAGTGCGCTTGAGCTACTGCCTCAACTGCGACGACCTTCGCGATGCCATGATGATTCTCGGAAAAGCTCTCGAAGTGTATCCGGGTAAGAGAATGTACTAATAAATCAGATATTTTTCTCTGATTTGCAGATAATTGTCAATTCCGGTCTGCCACGATGAACGAATTTCATCCTCCGACATTCCGGAATTGATTTTTTGTTGCAAGTCGGCTACGCCAACCAATTTTATGAAATAATTGTTGAAGAATTTTTCGTCGGCCGCGGCTTTCCGGCGTGTGTCGATAATCCAGGAAAGGTTGATTTTATTATCGTTTACGCGATAATTATGAGCGTATTCCAGCAAGTTGACAGTGTCGTTCAGCATGGGATGCGCGTAAATCTGGAACGGGCTTTTTGTGCCGCGGCCGACGCTGACATCGGTGCCTTCGAACAAGCACAATGAAGGGTAGAGGTAAACAGCTTCCCAGTTGGGTAGGTTGGGCGACGGCTTGACCGGCAGGCGATAGATGGCATTGCGGTCGTAGCTGCCCAGAGGAATTACCGCCAGTTTGCATTCCAAGCTGTCGCCTAGCCAATGTTCGCCGTTGACCATCATGGCGTATTCGCCTATTGTCAGACCGTAGACTATAGGCACCTGATGCAGCCCAACAAACGATGAGTTCTCGGGCTCCAGCACCGGGCCGTCAACATAAAAACCGTTAGGATTGGGCCTGTCAAGCACAATGACGGGTATGTTGTTTTGGGCGGCGGCTTGCATCACGTATGTCATGGTGGAGATGTAAGTGTAGAAACGGCAACCGACATCTTGCAGGTCAAACAACAGAATATCAATGCCTTGCAGTTGCTCTGCGGTAGGTTTTTTGTTCTTTCCGTAAAGCGAAACTATCGACAATCCGGTTTTTTCATCCACACCCGACGCCACGTAAGCTCCAGCCTCGGCAGTGCCGCGAAAGCCGTGCTCGGGCGTGAAAATCTTCACAATATTAATATGGTGTGACAGCAAGGTGTCGACGAGATGTGTGCCGTTGTCCATTATGCTGCTTTGGTTGGCCACCACAGCCACGGCTTTGTTTTGCAACAAAGGCAGGTACAACTCCATCCTTGTGGCACCTGTTATGGCGTCTTTGGCATCGAGAAGCCTAATCGTATCGGTGTCTTGAGCGCTGAAACTGAGTGATATATATAACAACGGCAGAAATAATGCCAAAAATTTCCTTATCATAACCGATAATTATTTATTTTTGCAATGATAAGAAAAAAATGAACGCGGCCAGCTTTATATCGAAAAGAATTTTTTCGTTGTCGAAGGAAAATCTTTCTTCGACAGTGATGCGCTTGGCTGTGATCAGCGTGGCGCTCGGCATGGCCATAATGCTGGCTTCCATAGCAATTGTTGTGGGTTTCAAAAATCAGATTAAAGATAAGGTGATAGGTTTTGTCGCCCCGATACATATTCAGGCGCTCAACCAAAACGAGTCGATTGAAGAAAAGCCTTTCGTTTACGACAGTGTGCTTGATGCCCGCCTGAACAAGCCTTTTATCACTGCGATTCAGAAAACGGCCAACAAAGCCGGCATCATCAAGACCGACGAGGAAATTCAGGCTGTGGTGCTCAAGGGTGTCGATCAGGATTACAATTGGAACTACATAGATTCTTATCTTTTAGACGGGCAAACGCCGCGATACCTGAAAAACGAGCGTTCGACCGATGTCGTGATTTCAAAAATCATTGCTCTGAAAATGAATCTTAAGGTTGGCGACGAGGTGAGAATTTGGTTTGTCGATCCTGAGATGAAGACCAGAGGCCGCAAATTCAATGTGAAAGGCATTTACGAAACCGGCTTGTCGGAATGCGATGAGCGCTTCGTTTACTGCGATTTGGATCAGATCAGACGCCTTAACAACTGGGGCCAAGACGAGATAGGCCATTTGGAGATTTGGGTTGATAATGAGCAGCTTATCAACGAATACAACCAGCAGATTTATTATAGCATCCCGACTCAACTGGTGTCGTATACAGCTATGGAGTCGTATCCGCAGATATTCGATTGGCTCGAACTGCAGGATATGAATGTGCTGATTATAATCAGCTTAATGCTGCTGGTGGCCGGCATTACAATTATCAGTATGTTGCTGATAATCATCCTTGAGCGGACTTCAACCATTGGATTGCTCAAGTCGATGGGCGCCGATAACGCCTTTATCAGAAAGATATTCATGAAGCATTCTTGCAAGATTTTGTTGATAGGAATGACGATTGGAAATGTCATAGGGCTTGGTTTGTGCTTAATCCAGAAATATACCGACATTATTTCGCTTTCGTCGGAGTCATATTATCTGTCGGCAGTGCCGATCGAGCTGAATGTTTGGTATATCTTGGCGCTCAACATCGGCACTTTGTTGCTGTGGATGGCTATGCTGTTGCTGCCAACCATGCTGATAAATAACATAAGGCCATCTAAATCAATAAGATTTGAATAATTTTAAAACTGTAAAAGATATGGAAAACTACATCATTGAACCATTAAAAGGCTATGGCGATTTTCAGTTCGGAATGTCGATAGACGAAGTCGTCGAATCACTCGGACAGCCATCCAACCAAGAGGAAATTGAGTCGGCATACGACGACGGTAATCATATCATAGTGCTTGATTATGAGGATTTTGACCTTTCAATGTACTTTGAGGGCGACACGGTCCAAAGGCTTGCCAATTTCTACACCGTCAACGATGAGAGTGTGCTTTTCGGGGCCAAGATATTCGATCTGAACAAAGATCAGCTTATCGAATTGATGAAAGAAAACGGTTACGAGGATTTTGTCGAAGACAAAGAGGACGGCGACTGTGTTTCATATGATGAATTGAATATCGATTTTTATTTCGATAACAATCAATTGGTTGAGGTGTTCTGGGAATGCCAGCGCGGATGATACTGCATTATAGTCTGACGCAGGTAATCGTCTGAAACATGTGTATATATTTCGGTTGTTGTGATGCTGGAATGACCTAGCATCTGCTGCACCGCGCGCAAATCAGCTCCGCCTTCGAGCAGGTGGGTGGCAAACGAATGACGCAGCGTGTGCGGGCTTATTGTTTTTTTGATGCCGGCTTTTTCGGCCAGGCTTTTTACCAATAGAAACACACTCTGACGCGTCAGGCTGGTTCCGCGAGCGCTTATGAACACCTTGTCGGAAAACTTCGGATTGATTTCCTGATGCAGACGTTCGCCTTGAATGTAAAGCATTAACTCGTTGAGAGTCTTTTTGCCGATGGGAATAAGCCTTTCTTTTGAGCCTTTGCCAAACACTTTGATAAACTCATCCTTGGCATAAATCTCGCTGATATTCAGTGAGATTACTTCCGAAACACGCAATCCGCATCCGTACATCACCTCGATGATTGCTTTGTTGCGGTGCCCGAAGCGGTCGCTCAGGTCGATGCAGTCAATCATGCTAACAATCTCTTCGTAGCTGAGCACTTCGGGAATGTGGCGCCCCATGGTTGGGAAGCTAACGAGTTGGGTGGGGTCGGCATCGCAAATCTTTTCCTGAATGAAATATTTGTACAGGCTTTTTATGCCTGAAAGTATGCGGGCTTGTGACGATGCGCTTATGCCTATGTCGTAAAGCTCGGCAAAAAAGTTTTCCAAGTCTTCGTGGCTGATGTCGCCTACAGATAGCGAATGGCCAGATTCAGCGAGATGCTCCATAAGAAGCTCGGCATCATGGCAATACGCTTCAATGGTGTTGTCCGACAGCGACTGCTCCAAACGCAGATAATCGCTGAAATGCTTTATGAGATTCTTATCGAGAAGCAACTCTTTTTTTATTTTCCGCAAAGATAAGAAATAATCTGACACTCTTGTGGAAAATCAGGTGTACTCCGAAAAATTTGAGTTATCGGCCAAATTTTGAGGAGTATGCCTGATTTTCAGAATACGAAATTTTCGAAATCCTCAACAGTACCCTGTGGTAGGTTTCTTTTTTTTCTTATCTTTGCAAAAATATTTCAAATCATGAAAAAAGTTCATTTTATCGCGGTTGGCGGCAGTGCGATGCATAATCTCGCAATTGCTTTACACAGAAAGGGTTACGAAGTTACTGGCTCGGACGATGAGATTTTTGAGCCATCTAGGACACGACTGGAAAAAGAGGGTATCCTGCCTAAGGAATTCGGTTGGCATCCCGAGATTTTGGACGATTCGTACGAGGCTGTCATTTTGGGCATGCATGCCCGCATTGACAATCCAGAGCTTGTGAGAGCGCAAGAACTGGGGCTTAAGATTTATTCATATCCTGAGTATCTTTACGAGCAAAGCAAAGACAAAATCCGCATTGTGATTGGCGGCAGCCATGGTAAGACCACTATAACATCCATGATTTTGCATGTGATGAAGCAGGCCGGCATTGAGACTGATTTCATGGTTGGAGCGCAGCTTGAAGGCTTCGACGTAATGGTTCGCCTTAGCGAAACGGCGAAATATATGGTGATTGAGGGTGACGAATATCTGACTTCGCCTATCGACCGTGTGCCTAAGTTCCACAAATACCATCCGCATATTGCGGTTATCAGCGGAATAGGGTGGGATCATGTGAATGTTTTCCCGACATTTGACTGCTATCTGGAACAATTCAGGATCTTTGTCAAGACAATTGAAAAAGGCGGATGCTTGATTTACGACGGCAATGACGCTGAGGCGGCAAAAATTGCTAAAGATGCAGCTGTGCCTGCCTATGGCTACGAGATTCACCCTTACAGAACTGATGGCGATGACACATATTTGCTTCTTCCGAATGGAAAAGAGGAGAAAGTGCAGATTTTCGGTGAGCATAACATGAAGAATATCAATGCCGCACGTTATGTGGCCAAACAAGTCGGCATTAGCGACGAACAGTTTTACGAGGCTATAAAGACGTTCAAGGGAGCGGCAAGAAGGCTTGAAATGCTGTTTGAAAACAAAGAAAAAGGCAACATAGTGTTCCGCGATTTTGCTCACGCTCCATCGAAGGTGCTCGCTACAGTGAAAGCTTTGAGAGAACAGTATGCCAACAAGAACTTATTGGTTGTCTTTGAGTTACACACATACAGCAGCTTGAGTGAGGTGTTCATTGACCATTATGCGCACTGTCTGGATAACTGCGACCGGGCCGTTGTTTTCTACGATCCGCACGCAGTGGCTATCAAAAAGCTCGAGATGATGACCGATGAACGTATCGTCAAAGGTTTCCAGCGCCATGATTTACAAGTGGTTCACTCGAAAGACGAGCTTGTCAACTTGTTAAAAGGCCTGACTCGTGAAAACATGGTCGGCGGCTTTATGTCATCAGGCGACTTCAATGGCTTGACAACTGATGATTTGAAGCAGCTATTTTAACCACAATCATTAGCGACTAAAGACTAAAGTCTAAAGTCTAAGGTCTAAAGTCTAAAGTCTAAAACACCATCTCCCCGTTGATAAAGGTATTAACAACCTTCACTTCGGGGATTTTTTCATATTCAATAGTCATAATATCATCGGAAAGTATAACAAAATCAGCTTCTTTGCCGATTTCAATGCTTCCTTTGCGCTGCTCGGCGAAGTAACCTTTCGCGGCCCAGATAGTCATTGACCTTAGGGCGTCTTCGCGGCTCAACTTGTCGTGTGTCATCCAATGACGGGCCACAGACGAGTAGAAGGTGAGCATCGGCGAGATTTTTTCGATAGGGAAGTCGGTGCCGTTGATTAGCCAGCCGTTTTGCTCGAGCAAGGTATTGTATGCGTAGGCAAACTTGATTCGTTCTGAGCCGAGACGTTCTTCTGCCCAAGGCATGTCGGAGGTGCAATGTGTGGCTTGAATCGATGGAATGACACTGTATTCTTTGTAAAGCGCAAAGTCTTGCGGGTGAACCACTTGTGAGTGCTCTATGCGCCATCTGAGGTCGTTGCCGCCTTTCAGGAATTTGGCATATTCGTTGAGAATCATTCTAACACCGCCGTCGCCGATAGCGTGGCAGCACACCTGATAGCCGGCGTTGTAAGCCTTTTCGCAAACATGGTCGTAAAAATCCTCACTTTCGACAATCAGGCCTGAAGTTGCCGGCGCATCAGAATATGGTTCTATGAGTTTTGCGCCACGTGAGCCAAGGGCACCGTCAGCGTAGATTTTTACTGAACGCACTGTAAGACGTTCTTTTTCAATTGCTCCAAACTTCATGAAATAATTCATCGTCTCGTCATCTGGGTTGATCATGGCGTTGACTTTCATCTTCAGAATGCCTTGCTGCTGCAGACTGTCAATCAAAGCAATCGATATAATGTCAAGCCCCGCATCGGTTACTCCGGTAAGTCCGTGCTTGAAACAATCGCGTTGTGCTATCTTTAACGCATTGATTTTCTGTTGTTTGGTTAGTTGAGGAATGGCTGCTTTGGCCATGTCGGCTGCATTGTCGAGCAGTATGCCGGTCGGTTGGCCGTTTTTAACAATAATTTCGCCGCCATCAATTTTGGAATTTTTGTTTAATCCAATGATTTCCAGGATATTATCGCTTACAAGCACAGCGTGACCGTCGACTCTGGTCAGAAGTACTTTTTTATCAGGGAAACGTTGCTCAAGCTCGGTGTTTGTAGGGAATTCCTTTATCTCCCAAAGGTTTTGGTCCCATCCGCGCCCTAAAAGCCATTCTGAGTCGTTGTTTTGGTTGTGTTTTGCGAGACGTTCCAATACTTCCTCGAACGATTTGCAGCCGTTTAGGTCGGCATAACGAACCTTGGTTTCGCCATAACCCACAAAGTGGCAGTGTCCGTCGATAAAGCCAGGGTATATGCTTTGCCTTTGAGCGTCAAGGGTTTGGTAAGCGCTATAATGCTTTAAAATGTTTTTGTCAGAATCGATGGCCACGAATTTGCCGTCTTTCACGGCAAAAGCCTGAGCTTTACTGAATTGATTGTCGACAGTGTAAACCTTGGCGTTGTGCACAATCAAATCGACGCTAGTCTTTGTACACGACATCATAGAGATAGCAAGTATTGCGATGAACAGTCTTTTCATGATATAAAAAGGGCTGACACTTAAGTCAGCCCGGATAATTCTTAATTATTCCAAAACAATCATTTGTTTCAGGCTTTCGCCGTTCAGGCCGGTCATTACCATCATATAAACGCCTTTATTTAAGTCGGACAGGTCGATGGTTGTTTTACCGTTGATTGTCATTGATTTGACTACTTGGCCTGTGATGCTGTAAACCGAAACAGTGTTTTCGCCCTCGGCTTCGATTGTGATCAAGCCGTTTGAAGGGTTAGGGTAGATGTTGATATCAAGGTCGGAGTTCTCTGCAACTTCGTCGTTTTTCTCGAATGAGAACTCGTTTTGCTTTAGGTCGGTGAATTTGTTGACCGTGAACAAGGTCTTATTGCCTCCTTTCAAGCTAAAGCTGGTGTTTCCGGTGTTGCCTCCGTCATAAACTGTCAGCATGTAACAACCGTCGTGATCGAGGCTGAAGTTCTCGGTGTATAATGTGCCTGCGTTCTCATAAGGACCGCCGCTAACAACTACTTCGCCCGTGCTGGTGTTTACAACTTCCCAAGTGTTCAGCCCAGGGGTGTCGCCTGGTCTGATATAAAGCTTGAAATCTTTGTTGACAATCAAGTCGGCTTCTTTGACTTCGCATGTGTATGTGGCTGTGGCGTAGTCATCGGCAGCGCCATTTATTAGTTCAATCTCAAAAGTTATGTTGCTCACTTCCTCAACATCAAATGTGAGTTCGCCAATGTTGATTTTTGCAGATTCGGTTGTAGGAATACTGCCTGCCCAGTCGATGGTTTTGAGAAGCTCTTCGTTGTTGTAAACATTGATTTTCAATGTGTTGATTGTTTCTGAACCAAAGTTGTCAACAATTATATATGGTGTTATGCTGCCTGAGCAAACATGTTCTTTCATATGTTCGGCTGTCCATATTTTGGCTTGCTTGGCGTAGTATGGCTGGAAGCTCTCTGTCTCCATGCAGCCTTGGTACATGGTTTTGGCTGTGCCGTCCTGCAGCCATGCCACGGCTGTAAGCTCGTTTATATCAAACACATAGTTCAAAGCCCATGAGTATTTGAAAGCGAAATAGTCGCCGGTTGTGAGGGCTGGAATGCTTTCGCCTGACGGTCTTGGCAACATTTTCTTCATCACATTGTGGAAGATTCTTTCGCCGTTTGAACCTGGAGCTGTAGCATATTCCATGGTTTTTTCAATGATAGCGACGTTGAGTTTCAAATTGTTGGAGCTGACATCTGCCAGGGCGCGACCCATCACGACAACGAACATTGTGTCCTGTGTGTCGTTGAGATAGTGCGTAATCTGCATCTCGACAGGTGATTGTTCGGCAACCCATTGATTGATCATGTTTTGAGTGACAGAGCCTGAGTGGCCAATCCAAGTGCCGTTACCTGCGCTATAAGGCACCGAATTGATGCCGTAATAACTGACCTTTGACGAAACATCTGAAGGATTGGCAAGGTTCATCGGGTCGCCGGCTGCGGGCCAGTTTACATGATACTTAACGGCGATGAGTTGGTTAGCATTGTTGTTAATCAATTGATCTAGAGCGGGATTGGTTGATGCGCAAGGTCCGCATGTGGTGCTGGTGAAACATTCAAGCACAACTACTTTGTCGGTCTGAGCCTGAGCTGCGCCAAGGCCTATTAAAAGGCTTAATGTAAATAAGGATAAAAGTTTTTTCATGATATTATTATTAAATTTCAATTTGTTGCAAAATTAAACATTTTCTTTAATCAGATATTCATTGTCTGAATATTTTATTTTGAAATAATCTTTAATCACTCCGTCCTTAAGCAATTGCAGGCTGTTGCCGGCAACAAACGGCTTTTTGGGGGCCATTATCCAAAGGTTGTCGGTATAGCGTAAAAGCAATTCTAAATCGTGCGAACTGAAGATTATGGTCTTATGCTGCTCTTTGGCCAGCCTTTTCAGCAAGGTGAAAAGTTCGATTTTGCTCGGATAATCCAAAAATGCTGTAGGCTCGTCGAGCATGATAACAGGGGTGTTTTGTGCTATGGCCTTGGCAATCATAACCTTTTGTTTTTCGCCATCAGACAATGTGTTGAAAACTCTGTCAATCAAATTGATAATGCCAACTAGCTCAAGTGATGCTTTAATTACTTTTTTATCATCTTCGGTGAGGTTGCCGAACATGTCGGTGTATGGATAACGGCCGGCCGCCACCACATCGTATACCTTCAGAAACATATCGTCGGGACGCTCCGTAAGCACCAATCCGAGCAGCTTGGCGCGCTCTTTGGGTGAATACGACAATAAGTCCTTGCCCAACAATTCTATTTTGCCGCCAATTGGTTTGATATGAGACGACAATGTTTTGAATAGGGTGGATTTTCCGGCTCCATTAGGGCCGACAAGAGCTATGATATCCCCGTCGTTTAATGTGATGTTGATGTCGGATGTGACCGGGTGGCTGTCGTACCCAATTGATAATGATATTGTTTTTAAAATTTCAGTCATTGTTTCTTGCTTTTCATGATTACTGATATAACGACTGGAGCGCCGATGAATGCTGTTACGGCGTTGATTGGCAGATTGCCGTCAAGCCCTGGCATTCTGGCTATCAGGTTGCATAACAAAGTCATGTCGATGCCTATAAGCATTGTCGCGGGAATCAACAGATGATGGTCGCTGCTCTTGAATAGGAAGCGCGCGATGTGCGGCATTGCAAGGCCTACAAAGGCGATAGGGCCACAGTAAGCTGTAACGATGGCTGTCAGATAGCCTGAGACCAAAATTATTATTACACTGTTACGTTTGATGTTTAAACCTAGATTTTCGGCGTACATGTCGCCTAAAAGAAGGATGTTGAGATTCTTCGAAAGGAAGAATGTGGCGATTAGTCCGATGATAATGCTTGTGGCAAATACAGTCATTTTCGAGGTGCCGACACCCGAAAAACTGCCCATACCCCAAATCACGAAAGCGTGGATGTCTTCTTTCAGGCTGAAAAACTTAAGAATATCGGTGATTGAGCCGGCAAGATAAGCTATCATCAAACCTATGATGATTAGAGTGGTCATGTTTTTCATCCTGGCGCTGAATGCCAACATCACAAACAGAATCGCAACGGCTCCAATGAATGCGGCCAGGCTTACGCCTATTGTCGACCACCAGCCGAATGACGATATGGCTGCTCCGGAAATTGCGCCGGTTAGCAGTATCACCAGGCCGACCCCAAGACTGGCCCCGCTGCTGATACCTAACATCGATGGGTCGGCCAGGGGGTTGCGGAATAAGGTTTGCATCAGCAAGCCGGCCACGGCCAACGCCGCACCCGCCAACAAGGCTGTTAACGCTTGCGGTAAACGATAGTTGAAAATAATGACATTCAGTGTGTTATTAGTGTCTACTTTAAATAATACTTTAAGTGTGTCGTCAAGTGGTGCCATCACCGATCCGACCACCAAATTCAGCACAAAAAGTATTAAGCCAAGCAGTATTATACCCCCAAAAACTAAAACTATTTTGCTATTTTTCATCTTTCAATCTGTAAAAGTATTTTGGACAATAATCCTCGTTGCTCATCATTTCGGGATGGAAGGCAAAGACCATATCTTTCAGTAAGATATCCGGCTCGTATTCCGACTTCTCAAAATAACCGCTCTGGCGTATGTCGCAAACGAGAATGTTCCTGTTTTGATATGCTTTGAAATAGGTAAATAATTCATTTTCAGCAGCTAAGCTTGCATAAGTTATGTTGTGGCCGGTGGAGTTCATCACTCGCCAGAAATCGGCGTCGCGTGCCTTGGAGAGCACTGTTTCGGCATCAACCGGCAAGCTGGCTGTCGAGGTGTTGTCTTTCCAAATGTAATCGGCGCCGGCATCATGGAAAATCTGAGCTATGTAGCTGTTGCCGCCGGGCAGGTACCATTGTCCTTCGAATGGCAAATCGGAGAATACTGTAGGGCGGTTTTCTATGTTTTCGTAGATACTTTTCATTGAATTATAGCGACTTACTATGCCGTTAAACCATTCGTCTGTATCTTGTTCGCGGCAGGTGAGGTAGCCAATCACTTTGAGCCATTCGGCTCGTCCAAGTGGATGATTTTCAAGATAATCGGCAAATGGGAACATCACTGCGCCCGTCAACTGACCGATTTCGGTCTTGGGAACGGTTGAATATGGTGTGTAGAGAATGATGTCGGGGTGCATGTTGATAACTATCTCGGTCTTGAGATTGGTTTCGTTGCCGACATCTTGCACTTTTCCCTCGGCCAAAAGTCGCTTTACCTCGGGGTTGTCGGTGTATTCCGTCTCAAGTATGCCTTTCACTCTGTCCATCTCGCCAAGTTCCAGAAACACAGACCATTGCGTCGATGAATAGGTTACGGATCTTTTAACCGGAGTGCGGATAACTGTCTTGCCGGCCAATTCTTCAGGCACCTGTATAGTGTCGGGATAAAGATAATATTCGCCCAATGATTTTTCGTTCCATGGGTTGGTGATGTTGATGTAATATCCTGAATTATATTTAGTTACGTTGATGTAACTTGCATACTGCATCAGATTGTCGCTTTTTGCTGATGACTGTTGTGTTGGTTTTTTTGAGCCATCACCGCATGATGTTAATATGCAAACTATTGATATACAAATGATTAACAGCTTCTTCATAAAGAAATTCGTTTGAGTGATTTAACTGCAAAAATAATGAAAATTGTAATTATGTACGCTGATAATTAATTTAAAAAATATAGCAGGAATCTCAAAAATTATTCATATCTTTGCAGATTAAATCATTTGCGATATGGGCATTTTCATGTTTCACAGGCCGTCGATGCCTGAATTCAAGTACATACCGAGGTATTACGACCCTGAAAAAGAGGAATTGGAAAAGCGAAAAGCAGCTATGGGTTTGGATTCCAATCTCTCTGACAGTGAGAAACTTAGAGTGCAGTTGCGTACACGTTGGGGCAGGACTGGCGAAAACGGCCAATCCAACAGACGCGCCAATTCGATGCGCACAATGCGTATGGCTATAATTGTCGGTTTTTCGCTGTTCTTCGTTTACCTGTTGTTCTTCACACCGTTTGTGGAGAATTTCATAACGATGTTCCTGAAACTCGGAGGTAAATAGATATGTCGTTGGATATCATTAAGTTACTGCCTGATGCTGTAGCTAATCAGATAGCTGCCGGTGAAGTTATTCAGCGGCCGGCTTCTGTTGTGAAAGAGCTGGTGGAGAATGCCATCGACGCAGGTGCCACACAAATCGACCTGATTGTGAAGGACGCCGGCCGCACATTCATCACCGTCGTTGACAACGGCTGCGGAATGTCGGAATCCGATGCCAAGCTTTGCTTTGAGCGTCATGCCACCTCGAAAATCAAAAGTGCCGACGATTTGTTTGCCATCCGCACTATGGGTTTCCGTGGCGAAGCTTTGGCGTCTATAGCCGCGGTTGCTCAGGTGGAACTGATGACGCGCCGGGCTGAAGACGAGGTCGGTACAAAAATCCGAATCGAAGGTTCCAAAATGATTGAACAGCTGCCCAAACCTATGTCTGTGGGCACTAATTTCACGGTAAAGAACCTGTTTTTCAACGTTCCGGCAAGACGTAACTTCTTGAAATCCAATGAGGCAGAGCTTCGTCATATAAATGAGGAGTTTTTCCGCATAACCATTATGAATCCAGAAATCGGATTCACATACGTAAGCAACGACAAGGAGCTGTTCCATCTGTATCCGGGCACGCTGAAGCAGCGTATCGTTGGCCTGTTCGGCAAAGACTACGAAGGCAAACTGCTGCCGGTCAATCAGGTAACAGAGTCGTTGACTATCAACGGTTTTATTGTCAAGCCAGAATTTTCTAAGAAAACCCGCGGCGAGCAGTATTTCTTTGTCAACCGCCGTTTCATAAAGCACGCCTACCTGCATCATGCGGTGGAAAACGCCTACAAGGAACTCATTCCTCAGGATTGCATTCCAGGCTATTTCATTGATATTGAGATAGATCCAAAGGAAATAGATATCAATATTCATCCGACCAAAACCGAAGTCAATTTTATCGATGCCAAGCTGGTTTATGCCATCATGCATTCGGCTGTGCGCAAGGCCATAGGGCAAAGCAATCTGGCTCCAATGCTTGATTTCGATGTTGATCCAAAAATGGGAATAGATTTCGGTGAGGCCAGCCGTATGGACCGCCCGGTGGTGACACCTAAGGTGGATTTTAATCCGAATTATAATCCATTTAAAATCAATCAGGTAAGCCGACCGCAACAACAAAATTGGCGGCTTGCATACGAAGAGGATAATACTATCAAGCAGTCGCCGTCAACCGACGAACAAAAAAGTTTCTTCATTCAGTTGCAGCAATGCTACATTGTCACTTCGGTGAAGTCGGGCTTGCTGGTGGTTGATCAGCATTTGGCTCATGAAAGGATTCTGTTTGAAAAATATCTGAAGGAGCTGGAAACCGATGCCGTGGCATCGCAACAAGAGCTGTTTCCTCAACATATTTCGTTGAATATCAATGATGCTTCGATCTTGAAAGAGATCAAACCTGAGCTCGAGAAGATTGGTTTCCGACTTGAGGCTATGAACAACACCGCCTTCGTTATCAATGGTACGCCTGCCGATTGCAAAGGCAGCGACGCCATAGCAATCATTGAAAGAATAATTGAAGATTACAAGAACAATCTGTCTGGTAATCAATCAGATAAACAATTGAATTTAGCACGTTCGCTGGCATCGCAGATGGCAGTGAAAGCGGGGCAGGCATTGAGCGATTTGGAGATGCAGGATATGGTTGACCGGCTTTTCGGCTGCGCTGTGTCGGAAATATCGCCAAGCGGCAAGAAAATCTACACAATCATCAATGCCGATGATATAAAAACACGCTTAAACTAATGGACAATCAATTTAGACCACAAGGCTTTTCGATACTACCTACAGTAGTAAAGAACTTATTGATAATCAATGTGATATTTTTCCTGGCGACTTGGGCTGCCGAGGTGGCTTGGCATATCGACCTGGCCGATTATCTTGGCTTGCACTACATAGGCGCCTCTGATTTCAGACCGTTCCAATTTGTTACATACATGTTCATGCACGGCAGTTTCGCGCATTTGTTTTTCAACATGTTTGCCCTCTGGATGTTCGGTAACAGCATTGAAAACGCTTGGGGGCCAAAACGTTTTCTGCTGTTTTACTTTGTTTGTGGCATCGGAGCCGGCTTGACTCAGGAACTTGTCCAGTACATTCAGCTCCACGATTTAATCCAGAATTATCAGTACGTGAAGATGGGAGCACGCAGCATCCCTGTCGGGGATTACCTGAACATGCTCACCACTGTCGGTGCCTCTGGAGCTGTTTACGGCATACTTCTGGCATTCGGCATGATGTGGCCCGACTCACGCATTTACATCTATTTCGCCATTCCGATCAAGGCCAAATGGTTTGTGATAATCTACGGTATTATTGAGCTTTTCTCAGGCTTTTCGTCAATTGACAATGTGGCGCATTTTGCCCACGTGGGCGGCATGCTGTTCGGCTTGGGCTTGATATTGTACTGGCGCTACAAATACAACGGCTGGAATCCCTTCAAATCTCGCAAAAACAAGTATAACGACACCTACGGGAATACTTACAAAAACGATTGGGATTACAACAAGCAGCGTACCGATGACGATAGAAAAACCGATGAAATCCTCGACAAAATAAGCAAAGGCGGCTACGACAGCCTGACACAGGAGGAAAAAGAGTTTTTGTTTAAGCAGAGCAAGAAGAACTGATGGATTTTAAACTGGTTTCGGATTTCAAGCCCACCGGCGACCAACCTCAAGCCATAGAACAGCTGAAAAACGGTATTTTGGCAGGGGAGAGGTATCAGACTCTGATGGGTGTGACCGGCTCGGGAAAGACGTTTACGATAGCCAATATGTTGGCCGAGTTGAACCGTCCGGCATTGATTCTGAGCCATAACAAAACGCTGGCGGCTCAGTTGTACAGCGAATTCAAACAGTTTTTCCCCGAAAACAAAGTGGAATATTTTGTCTCCTACTACGACTACTACCAGCCTGAGGCTTTTATTCCTCAAACCAACACTTATATCGAGAAGGATTTGTCAATCAACGATGAGATTGACAAGTTGCGTTTGAATGCCACCGCCGCTTTGATGTCGGGCAGGCGTGACGTGATTGTAGTGTCTTCTGTATCATGCATTTACGGTATCGGAAATCCGGAAGACTTCAGCAAGAATGTGATTAACGTGGAACGCGGGCAGAAAATCAGGCGTGACGATCTGCTGCTGCAGTTTACCAATTCGCTTTACAACCGCAACGACATTGAATTTGCTCGCGGACGTTTCAGAGTTAAAGGCGATACCGTGGATATTTTCCCGGCTTATTCTGATATTCCTTACAGAATCATTTTCTGGGATGACGAGGTGGAGTGTCTGGAGTCGTTCGACCCAATCAGCGGCATGAGGATTGAAAGTTTGCAGAATATCACGCTTTTCCCGGCCAATATTTTTGTTACGTCGAAAGATAAAATCAAAACCGCCACCGACGAGATCCTGCTTGATATGTTCAAACAGGCTGAGTATTTCCGTGAAATAGGCAAGGGGGAAGAGGCTAAGCGTCTGGAAGACCGTGTCAATCACGATGTTGAGATGATTCGTGAACTTGGCTACTGCTCGGGAATTGAGAATTATTCGCGCTATTTCGACGGGCGTTCGCCAGGCACGCGTCCATTCTGCTTGATTGACTTTTTCCCTGACGATTTTATAACCGTTATCGACGAAAGCCACGTTACGGTGTCGCAAATTCGCGGCATGTACGGCGGCGACCGCTCGCGCAAGCAAACCTTGGTGGAGTATGGGTTCCGTCTTCCTTCGGCACTTGACAACAGGCCTCTGAAATTTGATGAGTTTGAGGCTATGACAGGGCAAACGATCTACGTCAGCGCTACTCCGGGCGACTACGAGATGCAGCAGACGCAAGGCGTTTATGTGGAACAGCTGATACGTCCTACAGGTTTGCTCGACCCGATTATTGAGGTTAGGCCGTGTACCAATCAGGTGGATGACTTGGTTGACGAGATAATTCGTGTGATTGCCCGTAAGCAGCGTGTTTTGGTCACCACCTTGACTAAACGCATGGCCGAGGAGTTGACGAATTATCTTAACAATCTGAATATCAGCACCAGATACATACATTCCGACGTCGATACTTTAGATCGTGTGGAAATAATGATGGGTTTAAGAAGAGGCGATTTCGACGTGTTGGTTGGTGTCAACCTTTTGCGTGAGGGCTTGGATTTGCCTGAGGTTCAGCTGGTGGCTATTCTGGATGCCGACAAGGAGGGGTTTCTGCGTTCCGAACGTTCACTGACGCAAACTGCAGGACGCGCCGCCCGAAATGCAGGCAGCAAAGTTATAATGTATGCCGACAAAATCACTGATTCTATGCGCAAAACAATTGATGAAACCCAGAGGCGGCGCGAGAAACAGATGGCATACAATCAGGCCAACGGCATTGTGCCCAAAACCATCATCAAGCCTTTGGATACAGCTTGGGGCGACACAATCGGCAAGCAGCATCTGGCTGAATATGAAACCACCGAGGAACGCATCCGCAATGTGGCCGAGGAAAAAGTCGCTGTTTACCGTTCACCTAAAGACATCAAAAAAGCCATTCAGGAGGCCAAGAAAGAGATGGAGAAATCTGTCAGGGATCTTGATTTCATGAATGCTGCGAAATATCGCGACATCATAGTCGCTTTGGAAGAAAAATTGAATAAATTTAATTGATTATGAATACATTGGCAGTACCTTTTTTTGCAACAGATGCAGTATGGAATATCATGATACAGTTAAGTATCATAGCTGTTGGTCTTTTGGCCGGTAACATCTTGCGTACAAAAATTCCGTTTTTGCAGAAAAGTTTGATTCCGTCAGCCTTGATTGGCGGCGCTTTGCTATTGATTTTTAAAGCGATATATACTGATGTATTCGGTTGGGAAGATTTGATCGACAAAAGCTCGATGGAGGTGATAACATATCACGCTCTTGGCCTGGGCTTCGTGGCTTTGGCATTGAAAAACAACAAGGTTGAGTCGAAATCGAGCACCATGAAGGTGGTTGAGACCGGCACCCTGACTGCCAGCACATATATCATCCAAGGCATTGTGGGTCTGCTGGTTACCATCCCCATGTTTTACTTCGGCAAAAAGATTTTCTACGCCGCCGGATTGCTGCTTCCGATGGGCTACGGACAAGGCCCGGGCCAAGCGCTTAATTTCGGCACCATTTACATGGACAGAGCGGCCGAACAAGGCATCGCTTTCCCAGGCAAGGACTTCGGTTTGTCAATAGCCGCCATGGGTTTTGTCATAGGCTGTGTGGTTGGGGTTATCTATCTGAATATCTTGAAGAAAAAAGGTAAAATTAAGATCTCGGAGATTCAGGAGAAACAGAAAAACAAACTCAGCGACTATGAAGGTGAGAATGAAATTCCTGATACTGAATCGGTTGATAAGCTCTCCATACAGATTGGCCTAGTGCTTTTCACCTATCTTTTGGTATATCTTTTCAATCATTTCCTGCAAAGCCTGCCACTCGGCAATTTCGGCGAAAAAACCTTGATGCCGTTAATGTGGGGCTTCAATTTCCTGCTTGGCACGCTGTTTGGCATCATGATAAAAGGAATTATGAAAAGTTTGCAAAAAGCGCAAATCATGAAGCGCGAATACATCAACAATTACCTTTTGAACCGCCTCAGCGGCCTGTTTTTCGACATCATGATAGTGGCTGGTACGGCAGCTATCAACTTCAGTGAATTCAAGGGTTTCGCGCTGCCATACATACTGGTTTGCACCCTTGGCGCCATAGCCACATTCTGGTTCGTGCTCAAGGTTTGCAAACATCTGTATCCCAACTACGTCTACGAAGGCTTTTTCAGCATGTTCGGCATGCTCACCGGTACTGCCTCGAACGGCATGATATTGCTTCGCGAAATAGATCCGAAATTTGAAACACCTGCCGCAAACAACCTTGTGTTACAGTCACTTCCGGCAGTGGCGTTGGGATTCCCGGTGCTGCTTTTGGTGAGCCTTGCTCCACAAGGATTCACTCAAGCGCTCATTACTTTGGGGATTTTAGTGGTGGTGTTTGCCGCGTTTACGGTGTTTCTTTTTAGACGTAAGATTTTTAGCCATTAGCCATTAGCTGGTTGTGCTAAACTAAATAATCGAAAATTTTTGTTTTTTTATTAAAAAAATATATTATATTTGCTGACTTGATAAAGGTGTAGCCGCCTTTGTCATGCAATTTTATTTAACATATTGAAATAGAGTAAATTATATTATATATGAGCGAAGGATTATATTCAATGGAAGCTAAGGATTTCGATAAAACCTTAGACTTAACCAAAATCAAGCCGTATGGCGACACCATGAACGATGGCAAAACCCAGCTGAGTTTCACATTGCCGGTGCCATGTGGCGCTGAAGCTGTAGAGGCGGCAAAACAACTCCTCAAAACTATGGGTTTCGAGAATCCTATTGTGGTGTATTACAAAGAGTTAACCCCAGGGTTTACATTCTTCAACTGCTACGGAAGCTGCACTCACACCGTGAATTACAGCACAATTTACGTTCCTAAGGTTGAATCGAACACCATGGACATGTATGAAACCGACCAGTACATCAAGGAGAATATCGGCCGTAAGATTGTCATCGTTGGCGCAAGTACAGGTACCGACGCTCACACTGTGGGTATCGACGCCATCATGAACATGAAAGGCTATGCCGGTCATTACGGATTGGAGCGTTACGAGATGATTGAGGCTTACAACCTCGGTTCGCAGGTGCCGAATGAGGAATTCATCGCCAAAGGCGTAGAGCTTCACGCAGATGCGTTGCTGGTTTCGCAGACAGTTACCCAGAAAGACGTTCACATCAAGAATATGACCAACTTCATCGAGCTGATGGAGGCTGAAGGCTTGCGCGACAAGATGATTTGCTGCTGCGGCGGTGCCCGTATCTCGCACGAACTCGCTAAGGAACTTGGTTTCGACGCCGGCTTCGGCATGAACACCTATGCCGACGACGTGGCATCGTTCGTGGTTCAGGAAATGGTGAAACGTGGCATGAAATAATCGCGGTTTCGTCATTTCGACCGAAGCGAAGCGGAGTGGAGAAATCTTTCAGTTAAAAGGTTTTCTCAACAAGTTCGAAATGACAGAGAAAAAAGAAAATTACAATAACAATTAAATATTTCAAATATGGATAAAAACGAAATGAGAGAAGTTATCGCCAAAAGAGCAGCAAAAGAGCTGCATGACGGCGATGTAGTGAACCTTGGTATCGGTATTCCGACTTTGATCCCTAACTATCTGCCAAAAGGCGTTTCAGTGACACTGCAGACTGAGAATGGCGCTATGGGTATGGGACCAACACCTGAAGAAGGCAAGGAAGACAAGAACCTCATCAACGCCGGCGGCGGTTTCATCACCTTGACACCAGGCGCTTGCACATTCGACTCAGCCACATCATTCGCAATCATCCGCGGCGGTCACGTCAACGTGTCGTTCCTCGGCGCATTGCAGGTCGATGAAAAGGGCAACCTCGCCAACTGGATCATCCCTGGCAAGATGGCTCCTGGCATGGGCGGCGCAATGGACCTCGTGGTCGGTGCAAAACGCGTTATCCTCACCATGGAACACACACAGAAAGGTGCTCCGAAGATTTTGAAGGAATGCACACTGCCTCTCACAGCAGCAGGTCAGGTCAATATGATTATCACCGAGATGGGTGTGATGGAAATCACCAAAGAAGGCATCGTCCTCACCGAGATCCATCCTGAATTCACTGTTGAGCAGGTGCAGGCCGCAACCGAGGCGAAGCTTATCATCAGCCCGAACCTGAAATCGATGCTCGATTAGTTAACAGTTACCAGTTGACAGTTGTCAGTTATTAACTGTTAACTGTCAACTGTCAACTATAAACTGAATAAAATGGAATACAAATTCTTAAAAAGCGAAGTCCGCGAAGACGGTATCTGTGTGCTGACAGTGTCGGCTCCGAAATCGTTGAATGCTCTTTGCTCGGCAATCTTGAGCGAGATAGATGACTTCGTGACAAATATCGATCTTAAAACGATCAAGGCTATCATTCTGACAGGTGACGGCGAGAAGGCTTTTGTGGCCGGTGCCGACATCGCTGAAATGAAAGATCTTGATGACGCTGCGGCTTTGCAGTTTGCCGCCCTCGGCGCCAATGCCTTCAAGAAACTCGAAGACCTCAACATCCCGACCATCGCGGCCGTTAACGGTTTTGCACTTGGCGGAGGTTGTGAATTGGCTATGGCTTGCGACATTCGCATCGCATCCAGCAACGCCAAGTTCGGTCAGCCTGAGGTGACTCTGGGTATCATCCCAGGTTTCTCGGGCACATACCGCCTGCCTAAACTGGTCGGCCCGGCCATCGCCAAAGAACTTATCTATACAGGTAAGATGATCGATGCGCAGGAAGCCTACAGAATAGGTTTGGTCAACATGGTCTGCGAGCAGGCTGAGCTGATGGACAAGGCTTTAGAGATGATGCACAAGATTCTTCGTAATGCCCCTTGCGCAGTAGCTGCCGCAAAACGTTGTATCAACGACAACTACGACATGACTGCCAAAGAGGCTATCGCTTTGGAAAATGTGTATTTCTCACGCTGTTTCGCCACCGAAGATCAGAAGCACGGAATGACAGCGTTTTTGAATAAGGAAAAACCTCAGTTTAAAGGAGTATAGAGTAGAGAGTAAGGAGTAGAGACGGTCGGTCGACCGTCTTACAAGATGAAAACGAAATCAAAGTAATAACAAAAATAAAAGTAACATGAAAGTATACGTTATCGGAACAGGAACCATGGCAAAGGGCATCGTGAAGGCTTTCGCAGCTAAGATGCCTGTGGTCATGAAGAGCAGAACCCAAGCCAGCATCGACAAGGCAATGGGTTCAATCGCAAAAGGTTACGCAAAACTCGTTGAAAAAGGCAAGATGACTCAAGAAGCCGTTGACGCTCTTTTGAAGAACATCACCACCACCACCGACTACGCCACATTCAAAGACGCCGACCTCGTCATTGAGGCTGCATCAGAAGATATGGCTCTTAAGAAAGAGGTGTTCATGGAGCTCGACAAGATCTGCAAACCTGAAGCAATCTTCGCAACCAACTCATCATCATTGTCAATCACCGAAATCGCTGCCTGCACAACACGTCCGGCACAGTTCATCGGCATGCACTTCTTCAACCCGGCCGACCGCATGGCATTGGTGGAAGTCATCAAAGGACAGCTCACAAGCGCAGAAGTGACAAAGACTATCGTTGACCTCTCGACAGAAATCGGCAAACAGCCGGTCGAGGTGAAAGAAGCCCCAGGTTTCGTGGTCAACCGCATCCTTATCCCAATGATTAACGAGGCAGTCGGTATCTTGGCCGACGGTATCGCATCAGCAGAGGATATCGACAAGTGCATGATGCTTGGCGCAAATCACCCAATGGGACCTCTCGCATTGGCCGACCTCATCGGAAACGATGTCAACCTCGCCATCATGGAGGTGCTTTACAACGAATTCGGTGATCCTAAGTAC
>JAFZXP010000055.1 GCA_017616735.1 Bacteroidales bacterium | reverse complement strand
TTAGTAAAAGGTTTAGCAAACAAAGGCAAGTTTGCATATTCCATCACAGGCGGAACAGGCGTTACGGTATCCAATGCTGGAACACCAACTACTTATTATAACGTAAGCGACATCACCAGTTATGGTATCGGCATTAAGTACGGCGAAGTGCTTTATGGTGGTAACGGCGATGTGGTCAGCCTCAACCTCGGTTACACTCCGCAATCGGGATACAGTTTCCACAGCTTTACCGCCAGCGCAGGCACACTGACTGGCAGCAGCAATCCTTACACCCTCACCATGACGAATGACAATGCTACTATCAGTGCAAGGTATTCAGCAGCTATAAACATCGCTGCCACTACGACAAATGCAAAAGACGGCTGGTATCTCATCGCATCGCCAATGGGAACAGTGAGCCCTTCGAGTGTTACAAATTTGCTCAGCAATAATTATGACCTCTTCCGCTTCAACCAAAGTGCTGAAATGGAGTGGCAAAACTATCAAATCCACCATAATGCCACGGAAAACCCATTCAATGCTTTGGTCAGCGGCCAAGGTTATCTCTACGCTAACAGCCAGGATGTCGATCTCACTTTCATTGGCATGCCTTACAACGGAACCGGCATAGTTAGTTTAAATTATAGTACTGCCAATCCGGATCCTAGGATGTATGGCTGGAATCTCGTCGGCAATCCATTTGGCGTGACGGCGACCATCGAGAATCCTTTCTACAGAATGAACAATGCTCACAATGAAATAATTCCTGCAGTAGATAATAACGTTGCTCCAATGGAAGGCGTCTTCGTGTATGCTGCGAATAATGCAGAAACTGTAACATTTACCAAAGGCAGTTCAAAAAGTGACGAGGGCGATGATGACAACATCGTCATCAACCTTAACAACAATAAAGGCACAATCATCGACCGCGCGATAGTGAGCTTCGACGAGGGTCACACTTTGCCGAAATTCCAAATCAAAGATAATAGCACCAAGCTCTACATTCCTCAAAACGGAATGGATTATGCAATCGCGTTCGCATATAGAATTGGCGAGCTGCCGTTGAATTTCAAGGCGGAAGAAACAGGTGTTTATACTCTCAATTTCAACGGTGATAATATGACAGCTGTCAGCCTCGTCGATATGATCGAAGGTGCGATAATCGACCTGAGCGTAAACGACACCTATACATTCATAGGTACTTCAGCCGACCGCGCCGATAGGTTCAAACTGGTGTTCAGCTCACCGAACGACTCTAATATCGACATCTTCGCTTACCAAACCGGCAACGATATCGTTGTGAGCGGCGAAGGTGAATTGCAGGTGTTCGACGTGATGGGACGTTTGGTGATGCAGCATCGAATTGACGGTGTGCAGACCGTTACGCAACCGCTGCAAACAGGTGTTTACATATTCAGGCTGAATGAGAAGTCGCAGAAAATTGTAGTGAGATAATATTCAAATCGTCATTTCGACCGAAGTGGAGAAATCTAGGTAGATTCCTCGACTTCGCTCGGAATGAAAAAAAGGATCTATATATGAAAAAGTTCTTATTAACAATATCATTGATTTTAACTTTGGGATTAACTGCCAGCGCGCAGTCATATACCGACAGCTTCGTCGATTGGACCGATTCAGACGTCGGCCGAACTTCTGTTGATTGGGCGATAGTTTTCCCTGCCACACATTTCACAAACACCGATCAGAATGGAACGCCTCTGGGGAGCGGATTGCTGGTGCTGACAGTTTTAGGCGCAGGATATGCAGCAAAGTTACGGTTTCATTCTCATCGAAATCCTCACCGTGGTATACGCCGCGATGCCACCGATAATCGTTATCGTGGCTAAAACGATTAAAACATCCTGTAATTGCAGCGCAACAGGATAATACTCAACGATGTAATTGCCAGTGCCGTCGCCGAGGCGGATGATGCCGACATATTGCTGCAGCAGCACCGCGATGATGCCCAGAATCAAGCCGATGATGCCTCCGACAACACAAATTATCGTTCCTTCGTTGAGGAATATGCTGCGAATCAACGAGTTGTCGCCGCCCATCGAGCGCAAAATTCCGGTATCTTTACGCTTTTCGATTATCAGCATCGACAGCGAGGCTATCACGTTGAATGTAGCCATCACCAAAATAAACACCAGTATCAGGTAAACAGCCAACTTTTCGGATTTCATCATTTTGTACAAGGTTGACTGCTGCTCGTATTGGTCGTCGACGTTGAAGCCGGGACCGAGTATTTGTTTGATTTGCCGTTTGATTTTGTTGACGTTGGCCGTCTGGTTGATGAACACTTCGACATCCGAAGCCAACCCTTCGTATCCGACCAGTTCGGCCAGCCAACCAAAAGGCGCTAAAACCGTTGTTTCATCTATATCTTGCTGGGTGGAGAACACCTTCATTACAAACAGATGGCCTGTGTTGAAGCCGTTTTCCAGATTAAATGACGATGCGTTGCCGCGACGCGGCACATACACCTGAACCATGGTGAACGGCTTGTTGGCGTTGATGCCCAAGTAGTAAGCCATGCCGGCGCCAGCCACGGCTGTCGCCACATCGGCGTCGGTTTCGAACACTCGGTCGCCGTTGATGATTGAGCTTTTGATTCTCTCCACCTGATAGTATTCATCAGGGACGCCTTTCACCTGGCCTATCTGCTGGCGGTCGTGGTTGCGGAACAGCACGTCCTCGGTGATGGTGGGCAACACCAATTCCACATTCTTGATGTCTTTTATTTTGTCGAAAGGAAATTCGTTGATATTCAATGTTTTACCATTGACTGAAGTAATCTGCAAATCGGGCGACATTTTGTGGATTGATTCGCTGATGACCACGTTGAAGCCGTTGAAAACCGATAGCACGAAAATCATGGCAAACGCAGCCACCGCCACGCTCACTATCGAGATCCATGTGACGATGTTGATGAGGTTGTGGCTCTTCTTGGCCAGCAGATAACGTTGCGCTATGAATAACGGCAGCCTCACGATTTGAGCAGATTGTCGATGTTTTCTATGTAGTCGAGCGAGTCGTCCTCAAAGAACTGAAGTTCCGGAATCACCCTGACCTGCAACTTGATGCGGTCGCCTAGCATGCGGCGTATGTTTTTTGTCATGGCGTTGACTTCCTTCACCACAGCCCCTTTTGCCTCGTGGTCGGGGCCGAACACGCTGAGGTATACGCGGGCATACGACATGTCGCTGGTTACGTTGACCTTAGTCACCGTAATCATTATGTTTCCTTGGGTCTTGATTTCCCTTTGGAATATTTCGCCGAGTTCCTTCTGAATCAGCTTTGAAATCTTCTGTTGTCTTTTTGTTTCCATAGTGATTGCAAAATTACATTTTTTTTTAATGTGAATAATTCATTTTGTGATATAAAATTTGTATTTTTGCGTTTATAAAAAGGATAATAAATTATTTAATATGAAAAACTTGAAAATAGAAGCTTTCCTTTTGATGATCGGACTGATTTTCATGGGATTATGTTTGAAAATAGGATTGGGAAGAGTGAACCGCGACGTGAGAACGGTCAACGTAAGAGGCTTGGCCGAGATGGATGTCGAAGCCAACAAAGTGACTTGGCCTATTGCCGTCAAGGAAGCGGGTAACGACCTCAGCGCAGTATATGCTCAGGTAAGCAAAAGTGCCGACGTTGTTGTTAAATTCTTGAAAGACAATGGTTTGACCGACGAGGAAATTGCCGTGACAGCACCAAGTGTGGTTGACCGCGCCACCAATTATTACGACAACAGTTGGAAACAGCGTTACAACGTCACCACCAACATCGTTGTGACATCAAACAAAGTCAAACTTGTGATGGAGCTTATCCCGCGTCAGGGTGAGCTGATTGCGAAAGGTGTGGCTATCAACTCGAGCGAGTACGGCAACTACACCAATTACGAGTACACCGAACTCAACAGCATCAAGCCGCAGATGATTGAGGAGGCTACCAAGAACGCCCGCGCTGCCGCCGAGAAGTTCGCAAAAGACTCGGAGAGCAAACTCGGCAAGATTAAAACCGCCAACCAGGGCTTGTTCACAATTGAAAATGTTGACGAATACACTCCTAATGTCAAGCACGTCAGAGTGGTGACAAACGTAACTTATTTCCTTGAAGACTAATGTTGCTGTTTTATAGAAAATACGGTGATCCGAAAAACAAGCCTATAGTTGTTTTGCATGGCCTGCTTGGGCTTTCCGACAACTGGGATTACTTTGGCAAACGCTTTGCCGAGCTGGGTTTTTATGTGATAGTGCCTGATATGCGCAACCACGGGTTGTCGCCCAAGATGGAGGCTTTCAACTACAAGGTTATGGCTAAGGACATCAAACGGGTGCTGGACGTGGAGAACATTAAAAATTGTTATGTGATAGGCCACAGCATGGGCGGCAAGATAGCAATGATGCTCGCATTCGAGAATCCCCGTCTGGTGGAGCGTTTGGAAGTGCTCGACATCAGTCCGATGCGGTTTGAAACCCCAATGGAACATGTCGGATTTATCGCGGCAATGGGCGCCATCGACCTGAAGAAGGTGACACGACGTTCCGAAGTGGAGGAGGAGCTAGCGAAACAGAATTACGAAAAGCGCCTGCTGCTGTTTTTGATGAAAAATCTGTCGTACAGCCACGAGCGTGGGTTCCAATGGAAGCCATATCTGAAGGCGATTAACAGAAATATTGCCGAAATAGGCCGTGGATTTGAAAACAAAGGCGTGTACAACGGCCCCACGCTTTTCATCAGAGGAGGTCAGTCGGATTATATCAAAGAGAAGGATATTCCGGTTATAAAAGAGCATTTCCCCAATTACGAAATGGTGACGCTTGAGGAGTCGGGGCACTGGATTCACGTTGATGACCCGACGGGATTCATGAGGGAGACCGAGAGATTTCTTCTGTGAAAACCGCATGAAATAGTTGTCGTATTGAAATAATTACTACTTTTGTAGTCTGAAAAATAATTAGGAGATTAAGTGATGATTCCATCCAAACAGAGAGTTTTAGAGATTTTAAAAGAGGTTGTTTATTTCCCCAAGGGAAGTAATATTGTCGATGCTGAGATGGTTAAAGACGTCGAGGTTGGAGAAAACCTTGTGCGTTTCAAAATAGTGCTCGACGATGTCGACGACGAGAAAAACAAGTTTTTATTCGAGTCAGCCAAGAAGTTTTTGAACGATGAGTATGGCGACATCAATGTGGATATCATCCCTACAGCACCTGTCACAATGCTCTCGAAGGTGAAACATATCATAGCAGTTGCCTCAGGCAAAGGCGGCGTGGGTAAGTCGACTGTGGCTGTTAACCTTGCGGTTGCTTTGGCTACACAGGGTTTCCGTGTTGGTATGCTTGACGCTGACATTTACGGCCCGTCGGTGCCGATTATGTTCGGAACTGAAGGCGCACAGCCCGAGTGCTACGACAAAGACGGCAAGACATATATGGTGCCACTGCAGAAATACGGCATCAAGCTGATGAGTATAGGCATGATGGTCGATCCGAGCCAGCCTTTGATTTGGCGTGGACCTATGGCTACCAGCGCTCTGACACAGCTCATGACCGAGACCGACTGGGGCGAAATCGACTTTTTGGTGGTCGACATGCCTCCTGGAACAGGCGACATCCAGCTCTGCCTGGCACAGAACTTCAAAGTCAGCGGCTCTGTCATTGTGACAACACCTCAGAAGGTAGCATTTGCCGATGTGCGTCGCGCAGCCAATATGTTCAAACACAAAGGCGTTAGCATCCCGATTTTGGGTTTGGTCGAGAATATGGCTTATTTCACTCCAACCGATATGCCTGACAAGAAATATTACATCTTCGGTCAGGGTCACGGCAAAGAGTTCGCCGAAGAGCTCGGCATTCCGTTCCTGGGCGCCATCCCGATGGATGAGAATATTGCAAGCGCAGGCGACAAGGGTACACCTTACACCTTCGGCAATTTCGGCCCGGTGACAGCCGCATTCGAAAAAGTGGCACGCAAAGTTATTGAATTGATATAATCATGGATAAAGAAGCTATAATTAAGAAAGTTAAGAACATTCTGACGCAGATTGAGCCTTATCTGAAGGCTGACGGCGGCGGCGTGAAGTTTGTGCGCCTCGACGACGACATGACGGTGTGGGTTGAGCTAACAGGCCACTGCGCCAACTGTCCGCATAGCTCGCAGACGTTGAAAAACGGAATAGAGAGCACTATGAAGAGTGTCATTCCGGAAATAAAATCGGTGGAGAAAATCTAGAATTCTAATATATTAACAACATCAAAAAATTAACAACATGAAGAAAGTTTTACTATTCTTAGCAGCAGCATTAATCAGTGTAGGCGCTTGGGCTCAGGCTACAACCTATACAATGATTACATCTCAAAACGAACTCAGCGCAGGTGATAAGGTTCTCCTGGTTGGTTACAATGACGAAGGACAGGCTTTCGTGATGTCATATCAGAAAACCAACAACCGTCACGCTATCGAAATCAATGCTGACGGCGGTAGCATCACAACTGAAGTGGCTACATCGGCATCAAGCCAGACCGAGCCGTTTGAGCTTACAGTCGGCGGTTCAACAGGCGCTTGGACATTCTTCGATGAGCTGAACAACGGTTACCTTTACGCTCCTGGCGGCGGCAACTACCTCAAGACACAGAGCACTCTCGACAACCAAGGTCAGTGGACTCTTTCAATGGACGGTGAGGGTTTTGTTCCTACATCAAACGGCGGTGCCGAGCAGAACATCATGCGTTACAACGTGACAAGCACATTGTTCGGTTGCTACAAATCATCATCGACAGTGGTCGGTTTGGTTTACATCTTCAAGGCTGGCGGCGCACCGGTTATCTATCCTGAACCGAGCGAATATCCTACAGCTTTCAACGGTACAGCTGACAAAACCAATGTGACACTCACATGGAACTCAAGCGCTGGCGCACAGCTTCCAAGAGGTTATGTTATCATTGGCTCAACAGGTTCAATCACACTTCCTGTAGACGGAACACCAATTGTAAACGACCTCAACGCAAACGACGGTCATGTGGCATACAACGTAATGTTCGGAACAACCGAATACACATTCACCCAGCTTCTTGGCAACTCAACATGGACTTTTGCAATTTTCCCATACACCAACAGCGGTGAGGATATCAATTACAAAAATGGTGGCACTTATCCAGCATATTCTGTAACTATTGCTGATATTTACGGTATTGTTAGCGCTAACTTCGCTACAGATCTGGCACCGTTCACAGCTTATAACGTCACAGGTGATCAGGATTGGTATGCAAGTTCATATAGCGGTACAACATTCGCAAAGATGAGCGGCTATGCAAGCGGCGCAGCCAATGTCAACGAAGACTGGCTGATTTCACCAGACCTCTTCGCCAACGGTAAATATGAGACATTGACCATCAGCTTCAGAAACGCTTACAGATACGAAGGCGACATGCTCGCAGTCAAGATCTCAAGAGATTATGACGGAATGAGCGATCCTAATGAGTTCGCATGGGACGACGTCACAGAGTTCTTCAACTGGTCACCAGGCGAATTCGAATGGGCTGAATCAGGTGAGATGGAAATGGAAGACATCTATGGCGATCATATTTATTTCGCATTTGTCTATACAAGCAGCGCAACAGCAGCTTCAACATGGGAAATCACCGACGTTGAAGTTTACGGCACAGGTTGGGATGTGGTTTCAGAAAACGAAGCTGTTTCATTCAACCTCTACCCGAACCCGGCCAACAGCAGCATCAATGTGGTGGCTGCAAGCGCATGCGAGCTCCAGATCATGGACATGACTGGCCGTATGGTTATGACAGTCAACGCAGTTGAAGGTGAAAACACCATCAACGTGGCAGAACTCGAAAGCGGTGTTTACTTCGTGAGAATGAACGGCGCTGTCGTGAAGTTCGTTAAAAGATAATTTTTAGAGGCGGATGGTAATCCGTTTCAATAGAATATGTAGAGACGTGCCACGGCGCGTCTCTACGTTTTAAATCGATGGTTATCAGTTATTTGAAATATCGCAGGAAGGCTCAGGGCAAGTATCATCTGCATTCGCCTATGGTTTACGACCTTTATGAAAAGGTGCTGGAACCCTCCACGTCATTTCGACCGAAGCGAAGCGGAGCGGAGACCCGACCGAAGCGAGAGCTTTCACCTCTGGTGAAAAAATCTCCTAAAACTGATGACGGTTTTTACGATGCACTTGACAAGAATTTGAAGTCTTTCGTTAACGCCAATCCATTGATTTTCAAAGATAACGACACTGTAATGATTGTCAAAGGCATTCATCGCAACAAACAGAACGAGGCTGATTGGGAAAAGCTGATAAGTGATGAGAAGGTTAGGCTGAGCATAGATTGTTGGCATTACGGCTTGGCGTTTGTGATGGACAGGATAAAAAAAGAACATTATACATTAAAGGTATGAAAGTTTACACAAAAACCGGCGACAAAGGTACCACCTCACTGGTCAATGGTACACGAGTGGGCAAGGACGACCTGCGTTTGGAAGCTTACGGCACTTTGGATGAGCTGAGCGCATTCATAGCCGTGCTGATGGATTCGACTGATAAATATAACGATGTGTTTAAGCGTATCCAGGAACGTTTGCTGGTGGCTGAATGTCTGCTTGCCACCGACCAGGCCAGCGAGCTCCATAAACAGCTTCCGCAGATGGAAGAAACCGACGTTGAAGGCATTGAGAAATTCATTGACGAGATGAACGAAACTTTGCAGCCTTTGAACAGCCTCATCATCCCTGGCGGCAACCTGCTGGCATCGAAGTGCCATGTGTGCCGCACGGTGTGCCGAAGGGCCGAAAGGGCCGTTGTGCGCATGAGCCGTCAGTATGAAGTCAACCCATTGATAATGAGATATTTAAATCGCTTGTCTGACATGTTTTTTGTAATGTCGAGAGTGTTTGCAGAGGGTGATAATAAGTGGCAGCCGAAATAAGTCTTTAGTCATTAGTCTTTAGACTTTAGAATTAGATTATGAGTATTTATAACTAAAGACTAACGACTAAAAACTAAAGACTAATTTTTTTATAAAAAATTCTTGACATAAATAAAAATTATAGTATTTTTGCACCCCAAAATAAAAAAGGAAATACTATGTATTGGACATTAGAATTAGCGTCGAAAATGGAGGATGCTCCATGGCCGGCAACAAGAGACGAGCTTCTTGAGTGGGCTATGAGAACTGGCGCACCGCAGGAGGTGATTGAGAATTTGCAGGAGATAGAGGATGAGGGCGATGTTTACGAGCGTATCGAAGACCTTTGGCCTGATTATCCTACAAAGGATGACTTCTTCTTCCACGAAGACGAATATTAATTAAACAAGACCCGTAGGTTGACTATGGGTCTTTGTTCGATGAAACCAGGGGTACTTGACAACCCCCTTTAACAAAACAAGACAATGGATTCAATTATCATTTATTCTGGCGGATTAGACTCCACCACGCTTTTGTACGAAGAGCGCGAGCGGATTGCATTGGCCGTCACATTCGACTACGGCAGCAACCACGCTGAGCGCGAGATTGCCTGTGCTCGTTGGCATTGCCAGCATCTGGGCATAGAGCATATAGTAATCAATCTGGGATTTATCGGCAAATATTTCGACTCGTCGCTGACATCGGGCGCTGATGCCATACCCGAAGGGAATTACGACGACGAGAATATGCGCAGCACTGTAGTGCCTTTCCGCAACGGCATCATGCTTTCGGTGGCCTGCGGACTGGCCGAAAGCCGCAAGCTGAAACGTGTATTGATTGCCAACCACGGCGGCGACCACGCCATCTATCCCGACTGCCGTCCTGAGTTTGTGAAGGCGATGGATGCAGCTATGACAGCCGGCACTTACGAAGGAGTGCAACTGGCAGCCCCTTACACAAACATCACAAAAGGCGACATAGTGAAACGCGGCGTCGCACTCGGCATCGACTACAGCAAGACGTATTCGTGCTATCGTGGCAAAGCACAGCATTGCGGCCGCTGCGGCACCTGTCAGGAACGAAAAGAGGCTTTCCAAGAAGCCGGAATTATTGACCCAACAAACTACGAAGACTAATGTACTACATCAAAAAAACCATAGAAGTGGCGGGCGCACATCAGCTGACGCTCGATTATCCCAGCAAATGCTGCTCGTTGCACGGGCATAACTGGATTATCACCATCTACTGCAAGGCCAAGGAACTCGACAAAAACGGCATGGTGGTCGATTTTTCGGAGATAAAACGCCGCATTGTCGATGCGTTGGATCATAAGGTCGTTAACGATGTGCTCAAGTGCAACCCTACGGCCGAGAACATTGCCCGCTGGTGCTGTGGCCAAATCACTAATTGCTATCGCGTTGATGTTCAAGAGACTACTGGCAATATCGCTACTTACGAAATAGACGAATGATGCGCGTCAACGAGATATTCTATTCGCTGCAGGGCGAGGGTTTCAACACCGGGACGCCGGCCGTGTTCATCCGTTTCAGCGGATGCAATCTGCAATGCCCCTTTTGCGACACAAATCACGCCGAGGGCAAGGAGATGACCGAAGGCGACATCATCGAGGAGGTGTCACGTTACAAGGCGCAGCTGGTGGTGGTGACAGGTGGCGAGCCTGCGCTGCAACTGACCGAATCGTTGGTGGAAATGCTGCATTTATTAGGAAAAACAGTGGCTGTCGAGACCAACGGCACCGTTGAATTGCCTAAAAACGTCGATTGGATCACACTCTCGCCGAAAGATATGTTTCTGGGCGAAAATGCGATGCCGATTTTGAAAAATGCCGACGAATTGAAATTGGTATATGACGGTAGAGACGATGCGCACATTGTCTCCCGATACGCCAACATCAACGTCGCCCACCGTTTCCTTCAGCCATGCGACACCGGCGACGCTGAGAAAAACAAAGAAATAATCAATAAAACAATAGAATTTTGCAAAGAGCATCCCGAGTGGCGGCTTTCGTTGCAAACGCATAAAATATTAAATATCAGATAGTTATGAATAGAGAAAAAGATAATTTGCAATCATTAGGCCGCAAGGCGGAAATCCCCGAGACTTATGCCCCCGAGATTCTCGAAGCCTTCGAAAACCGTCATCCTGACCGCGACTACTGGGTGCAGTTCAACTGCCCTGAGTTCACAGCTTTGTGCCCAATCACAGGCCAGCCTGATTTTGGCGAAATCAAGATTTTGTACATTCCCGACAAGAAAATGGTGGAAAGCAAGAGCTTGAAATTGTACTTGTTTTCTTTCAGAAATCATGGCGATTTCCATGAGGATGTCATCAACATCATACTTGACGACTTGGTAAAGCTTATGGATCCGCGCTACATCGAGGTGGTCGGGCTGTTCGTCCCGCGTGGAGGCATCAGCATACATCCCTACGTGAATTATGGCCGCAAAGGCACTCAATACGAAAAGATGGCCGAGGATAGAATGAAAAACTATCAGCTGCACTAATACTATGAAAAACTACTTATACACATTGGAAATGGAGACTCGCGACTATGAGTGCGATATCCAGGGAATTGTCAATAATGCCAATTATCAGCATTATCTGGAGGCTACGCGTCACAAATGGTTGCAGGAGCAAGGCTATTCGTTCAGGCAGTGGCACGATGAAGGCATAGATGTGGTGGTGGCTGAGATTACTATAAAGTATAAAACTCCTTTGCACGGCCAGGAGGCGTTTCTGTCGTGCCTCAATTTGCGCCGCGACGGGGCACGTTTCGTGTTTGAGCAGGATATTTACCGCAAATCGGATATGAAACTGAGCGTTTCGGCACAAGTGTCGGCTGTGTGTGTGGTGAACGGAGCCCTCAGCCGAGGCGACGAACTGGCGAAGAAGTTCAATCTTCTTTAGGAGGCAGAATTTTTTATTTTTTTGCAGCTGACAGCGAAAAAATTTGTATTTTTGCATCCCGTATTAATAAAATTTACATCCATGAAATACGGGTTCGATAGTGAGAAATATCTCAAAATTCAGTCAGAACATATTAAGGAACGCATAGCCAAATTCGGCGATAAGCTGTATATGGAGTTTGGCGGCAAGCTGTTTGACGACTTCCACGCCAGCCGTGTGTTGCCGGGCTTCAAACCCGACATCAAGTTGCAGATGCTCACACAGTTGGCCGACGTGGCTGAGATAGTTATCGTAATCAGTGCCAAAGACATTGAGAAAAACAAGGTGCGCGGCGACCTGGGCATCACCTACGATGTCGATGTGCTTCGCTTGCGCGACGAGTTTATGAGCCGCGGATTCATGGTTAACAGTGTTGTCATTACACATTACAACGGTCAGGCCAGCGCCGACGCTTACCGTCATCGCTTGGAAAGACTGGGTATCAAGGTTTACTATCACCGTATTATCGAAGGCTATCCTAACAATGTGGCCCTCATCGACTCGGAAGACGGCTTTGGCAAGAACGACTATGTCGAGACTACACGCCCGTTGGTCGTTATTACCGCTCCTGGACCGGGCAGCGGCAAGATGGCAGTTTGCTTGAGCCAGCTCTATCACGAAAACAAACGCGGCATCAAAGCCGGATATGCCAAATACGAGACGTTCCCGATTTGGAATCTGCCGCTGAAACACCCTGTAAATATTGCTTACGAGGCCGCTACAGCCGACCTCAACGACGTGAACATGATCGACCCGTTCCACCTGGAGGCATACGGCGAGACGGCTGTCAACTACAACCGCGACATTGAGATCTTCCCGGTGCTGAACGCCATTTTTGAATCCATTTACGGAGAAAATCCATATAAATCGCCAACCGACATGGGCGTCAACATGGCGGGCTACTGCTTGAGTGACGACGCGATTTGCTGCAAGGCGTCGAAAGATGAAATCATAAGGCGTTATTACACAGCGCTTTGCGATTTGGCCAGAGGCAAGGGCAGTGAGAATGAGGTCAACAAGATAGCATTGCTGATGAAGCAGGCCAAGATCACTACCGACGAGCGCAAAACCACCATCGCGGCACGTGAGCGCAAGGCTCAGGAGAACCAGCATTGCGGCGCCATCGAGCTTGAGGACGGCACCATAATCACAGCACATGCCAGCGAGCTTTTGGGCTCAAGCGCGGCACTGCTTCTTAATGCCACCAAGCATTTGGCAGGAATCGGTCACGATGTGAAACTCATCCCGCAGGCCATGATTGAGCCTATCCAGACCACTAAGGTCGACCTGCTGCACGGCAAGAACCCGCGTCTGCACACCGACGAGGTGCTGGTGGCACTGTCTATGCTCTCGTTGTGGGATGAAAACTGCAAAAAAGCTCTCGACTGCTTGCCACAGCTTAACGGTTGCCAGATGCACTCAACTGTGATGCTCCCTGAAGTCGACCAGAAGATCTTCAAGAAATTGGGAGTTGGGTTGACGTGCGATCCAGTGAAGAAGTAAAGCTTAAAATTTTATAACACTTTTTTCGTCATTATTTTATTGATTTTGTCCCAGCATCTTGTTGGAAGCACGCTGTGAAGGAAGATTATCATCTTGCCGCCTCTTCCGATGCAATAACGGGTACGAGGGTGGCGGCGGTTCACTGCTTTGCAAATGGCTTTTGTCACCACAGCTGGTTTAGAGAATAAGTTCGAGCGATATGCTGTGTGCATGTTGTTGGCTTCATTCTGCGCTTTCTCTTCGTAAACGGTGCCTTTTGACGACGCTTCGAGGTTGTCGGCGGCGATTATTCCCCAGTTTGTCTTGATGGCGCTCGGCTCAATCAGCACCACGTCGATGCCGAAGGGCTTCATTTCCATTCTTAAAGCGTCGCTGAAGGTTTCCACCGCATATTTCGACACGTTGTACCAGCCACCGAAATACACTGTGACACGTCCAGCAATCGAAGCGATGTTGATGATACGGCCTGAATGCTGCGCGCGCATCGTTGGAAGCACCAGCTGGCACATCCTTGCCATTCCAAACACGTTGACTTCCAATTGCTTGCGGGCTTCTGTCATGCTGACGTTTTCGATTGCGCCGAAATAGCCGTAACCGGCGTTGTTAATCAAAACATCAATGCGGCCTTCAGCGTCAAGTACCGATTTTACGCATTCTTGCATTGAGTTGTCATCAGTTACATCCAAGCTGAGCGGCACAATTCCGAATTCCTTGAGAGGCTCCATCATATCGGTGCGCCTAGCTGCCGCATAAACCTTATGTCCCTGCTTCGCCAGCGCAATTGCTGAATCATATCCGATTCCCGAGCTTCCTCCAGTGATGAGTATTATTTTTTGAGAGTTTTTCATAACTATTCTATTGAGTCTGCTGCGCGACGGATGCGGTCTGCCAAATCAACAAGCGCGCCTTTTAACTGATACTTCTCTTCGAAAGTAAACTCTGTTGGCTTTTTATTTCCATCCACTCCGTCAAGTTTGTGATAAAGCCACGATCCTGATTTTCCGAAATAGCGGTTAGCAAGATCTCTCCAAGAGATTGAAACCAGCAAATCTTCAAGTTGTTTCTTCATTGTCGCTTGCTGCGACTCTTTTAATACCATTGTTGCCATAACTTTATGTTTTTTAATTATTCTTCACCTTCCATTAATTCAGTAAATAGTTTTTCAATGTGATAAACTATATCAGGACCAGAGAAAATGTAACTTTTTCTATAATTTCTGATTGCCTGAATCAAATCGAACTCTTTTTCCGTGAGCTCCAACGTTTTAGTTTTTTTATTCATAATAAATTGGTTTAGGTCTGGCGGTGCAAATATAATACAAATATTTGTACTAACAGACGATTATTAAAAATATTTTTGAAATCCGATTTCATAAATACAATGTTTTTGAATTATCCCTGCAAAAATAGTATTTTTTTGAATAGTATCAAATAGTTGTAAAAATAATTCTGTACTTTTGTAATATGAAAATTAATCCAGACATAGTTTTTTATATCGGAAACGAAATCCTCCCTCGTTACGACCACTTCGACGCGGCACATCAGCGTGACCATGTCAGTATGGTTATCAAGCAAAGCCTTGAAATCGCTGAGCATCTCGATGTTGACAAGGATATGGTTTACGTCATCGCGGCCTATCATGACACCGGGCTTCGCGAAGGCCGTGAGCGGCATCACGAGGTGTCGGCGCAGATTATAAAAGCCGATAAAAACCTTCGAAAATGGTTCACCGAAGAGCAGATTCAAACCATGGCCGAAGCTGCTGAAGACCATCGCGCCTCGGCGAAACACGAGCCTCGCAGCGTCTATGGCCGCATTGTTGCCGAAGCCGACCGTTTCATCGACCCCGAAACCATCGTCCGCCGCACCATCCAATACGGCCTCGACCACTATCCCGAGCTCTCCAAGGAGCAGCAATACGACCGCATGATGCAGCACCTCCATGAGAAATACGGCCGTAACGGATATTTGAAACTTTGGTTTTCAAATTCCCCAAACGCAGCAAGATTAGAGAGATTACATCAGATGATTGATGAGGAAAACGAAATCAAACAGATTTTTGATAAAATCAATTGATTATCAGAATACTACACCGCATTTAATGTTGACAGTTTTCGCATAGCCGTCTTTCAAGACGACATGTGGCATGCTTCCAAACATGGCCTCTTCGGTATAAGATGCTTTTTGCATATTAAGCCCTGCCGCAATCCTTAAAGACAGCTTTTCCTTTAGTTTTATATCAACGCCAGCCGCTGGCTCGTAAAACACACCGTCGGTTATATTGTTGTTCCAAATATCAAAAGTATAGCCGATATCAAACAGCAAAAAAGGTGATACGTTCGTTTGGGGTAATTTTAATTTTATACGCGCGTAGATTGGGATTAATATGTTTTTATATGTTTCAGACGATGTCGATTCTTCAAAAATTGTTGAATTATGGTATTTGGTTTTGAAATATTTCACGCCGACACCTGTGCCCAAGTAGAGATAATTAGTGACACCAACCCCATAGTTCATGTCGACTCCTACGGTGATGTCGTAAAAATCGTCAATTCCAGGTCCGATACTCAACTCGACCGAACTTGCATAATTTTGTGAATACGAAGCAAATGTAAAGAATAGCAATCCAATAGCTAACAGTATTTTTTTCATGACAGCGAATAAGTTTTAATGATGCAGCAAATATACATTTTTTTCGAATAAGAAACACATAATATCAATATTTTGTATCTTTGCAAAAAAATATTATATTATGAAAAAACTCCTTTTTATTGCTCTTTTCAGCATTTTAGCGCTTTCAACGAGCGCTCAGGAGATGCTCGTTGGCTCGTATAATATTCGTTATAAAAACCGTGGTGACAGCCTTAACGGCAATGTCTGGACCAAGCGCTGCCAGGTGATTTGCGACCAGATCAACTTCATGAATCCGATGATTTTCGGCACGCAGGAAGTGCTTTACGGTCAGCTTCAGGACTTGCTGAAAGGTCTCGACGGCTACGACTATATCGGAATAGGCCGAGACGACGGCGAAAGGGGAGGCGAACACGAAGCCATTTTCTATAAAAAAGACCAACTTACACTTCTCGACAGCGGCAACTTCTGGCTCAGCGAAACACGAGCCTCGCACCATCTATGGCCGCATCGTGGCTGAAGCCGACCGCTTCATCGACCCCGAGACTATCATCCGCCGCACCATCCAATACGGCCTCGACCACTATCCCGAGCTCTCCAAGGAGCAGCAATACGACCGCATGATGCAGCACCTTCACGAGAAATACGGCCGTAACGGATATTTGAAACTTTGGTTTCCAAATTCCCCAAACGCCACAAGATTGGAAAGATTACACCAAATGATTGATAATAAGGAAGAAATAAAGTCGATTTTTGAAAAATATTTGTCGAGTTGTAGCTGTACGTATTAAAAAATGTATTACTTTTGCAATTGAAAGTATTTAATTGTATTACAAATGGAAACAATTGTTAGAAAACCGGCATCGTTTCGCTTGAGAACCGACCTTTTGGAAAGTTTAAAGAAAAATGCGGCTCGCGAAAACAGAACACTGAACAATTATGTTGAAAGTGTTTTGCTTGACATTGTCTATCATAGTCCTAATGATGAGACAATTGCAGCTATTAAAGAGGCAAAGTCAAGTTACGGAAGGGTTTACACCAATGTTGATGAGATGTTCAACGATATTTTAGACGACAAAAAATGAAAGAATTACAGCCAACAACCAAGTTTAAGAAAGACCTTAAAAAATATAAAAACAAGCCTGATCAATTAGCTGAATTGAAGGTCGTTTTAAATCTGTTGATAAACGAGCAGCCGATCCCTGCAAAATATAAGCCGCATCCATTGGAAGGTGATTACAATGACTGTATGGAATGTCATATTCAAAGTGACTATTTGTTGATTTGGCTTGATAAAGAAAATGATGTTATTAAACTGATCAGATTAGGCTCTCATTCAGAATTGTTTAAATGATGAAATTATAAAAAATTAAAATATATGAAATCGTCAAAAAAAGAACATATACCTGTGGAATATCCTACGAATCCTGAGGAATTTAAAAATTATGTTGAGGAAAAAGAGGTCTTTCTCTACGCTTCAAAAATCAATGCTGCCAAAAACTTTTCAAAACACCTTTAATATTTGGTTTTGCTTTTTGATAATTATTTTGTACTTTTGTCGTTACAAAATATAAGTTCAAAGCATTATGAAAAAATTCTCAAACTGGCTCGTTCGTTACTGGTGGATTTGGCCCGTGGCGTGCACTGTTTTTACAATAGTTGTGTGTATACCAGGATTATTCCCTCCGAAAATAGACGCTATAATAGACAAAAGTGGGTGGCTTATTGAACTCTTCCTTTTGTTTATGCAGTTACTATCATTCATTTACGCTCTAAAAATGAAAAAGAAAGGTAAAGCTTTGGGCTGTTTGGCTGCAGGATTTGGCTGGCTGATTATAACCATTGCTTTTTCTTTCTTTTATTTTTTATGGGATCAATCCCAACCGACAGGTTACGCAGCAAGTCATCCGATACCGGAAGGCTTGGAGTATAATATTCCATTAGGACATTATAAAATAAAAGGTGGAGATACGATTACTAGTAAATTTGGATCTTCATATTATGAATATATTCCGATAAACCCGACAATTGATGCAAATGACACAACAAGTTATTTGCAAATTTGGAACAGCTTCCAAGGTGGAATTTATAACTATTCATTTTATTATCCTGAATTGCTTTCCGGTACAATCTATCTTCGCTGTTTTGAAGTGTCAAAGAATGAAGAACTCTCTGCTATGCGTTTGAAAGAAGCCACTTCGGTTGATTTTCACAGACATAATAAGTTCGGTAAAATTGTTGATATGCGGGAGTTTACTATTTATGAGGGAGACTGGGGCGACTATTACGCTGTTCGTGTAGAAGTTTGGTATCACGATCCTGTAAAGAAAGAAGAACGGATGCTGCTGAGCAAGATTTACCGCATGGAAGGTTGGATGCGATAAAATATAAATTTTGAATCTTTAAATTTTGAATAAAATGTTACAAATTGGTCAAAAAGCCCCTTATTTCGAGGGCACCGATGAAAACGGAAACGTTGTGAAACTGTCAGATTTCGCTGGAAAGAAGCTCGTTTTGTATTTCTATCCGAAAGACAGCACCCCGGGCTGCACCGCCGAAGCCTGCGACCTCCGCGACAACTATCATCGCTTTATTGCATTGGGTTACAACGTGTTGGGAGTGAGCCGCGACAGCGCCGCATCGCATCAGAAATTCATCGCAAAATACGAACTGCCGTTCCATCTCATCGCCGACACTGATCTCACCATCCTCAAAGCCTATGAAGCCTGGGGCGAAAAGAAAATGTACGGAAAAACGACCGAAGGAACTTTAAGAACAACATATGTCATTGATGAAAACGGCATAATTATCGACGCAATCGGCAAAGTTGACACAAAGAATCACACATCTCAGATATTATAAATTATGAAAAAGCTTCTTTTCATCGCTCTTTTCAGCATCTTGATGCTTTCTGCCGCAGCGCAGGAGATGCTCGTTGGCTCGTATAATATCCGTTACAAAAATCGTAACGATAGCCTCAATGGCAACGTCTGGACCAAGCGCCGCCAGGTGATTTGCGATCAAGTAAACTTTATGAGCCCGATCATATTTGGTACTCAGGAAGTGCTTTACGGTCAGCTTCAGGACTTGCTGAAAGGCCTCGATGGCTACGACTATATCGGCATCGGTCGCGATGATGGCGAAAGGGGAGGCGAACACGAAGCCATTTTCTATAAAAAAGACCAGCTCACGCTTCTCGACAGCGGCAATTTCTGGCTCAGCGAAACGCCCGAAAAACCCGGTCTCGGCTGGGATGCCGCCTGTATCCGCATCTGCACCTGGGGCAAGTTCCAAGTGAATGCCAAGAAGAAAAAAGACCGCACAACGTTCTATTTCTTCAACTTGCATATGGACCACGTCGGCGTGGTGGCTCGTCGTGAGGCCGCGAAACTGGTGGTGGCTCGCATTCAAGAGATTGCTAAAGGCGCTCCAGTAATCCTCACCGGCGACTTCAACGTTGACCAAACCAACGAAATCTACAATATTTTCACCGATTCAGGCCTGTTGAAAGACTCTTACGAATCCGCCCGCATCCGCTTCGCCGAAAACGGCACCTTCAACGCCTTCAAAACCGAATATTTCACTACCAGCCGCATCGACCACGTTTTTGTGTCACCATCAACAAAAGTTGAGGCTTACGGCGTTCTTACCAACAGCTACTGGACCGAAAACGAGACTTCGGCCGCCGCCGAAAAAGCCGACGACGCACCTCAGGAAATTTGGTTCAGCAACACAACACGCCGCAATCCTTCCGACCATTATCCGGTTTTTGTGAAAATTGAACTTTGATATTAACTTTGCAATAAAATAACATAATGCTATGGCAACACTGAACTTTGATGACATTGACGATGAATTGCAAATCGCAATGGGCAAAAGCAATCTTCAATTCAAAGAGATAGACGAGGCTTTTGACAATCTGTTTTTGTCGGCTTGCCGCAATGATGAGGCTTACGAGTATTTTCAGGTGATTCCGAACACCGACACGCGTCTGTTCCGACTCACCGAAGAACAGCTGGAGACTGCTCGTGTGATGGCCGAAAAAGGTTATTCCACAGCGCAATATGTACTCGGTCGCTATCATCAGGTGGTGCAGCCCGACGACGATTCCATCGAAAAGGCAGCCGAACTTCTGAAAGCCGCCGCAGAGGAGATGGACGATGCCACAGCAGCGCTCGCCGTTATGCATCTATACGGTCATTTCGGCGAGGTGAATCTTGATTTTTATCGCGAAAAAATCGACGAAGCCGTCCAAAATGGCAGCGGTCTGGCAATGCAAATCAAACTGCACAACATGACGGAAGGCTTGCACGGAGAGAAACAGAATCCGAAGAAAGTGATTGAATTTCTTGAGAATGACATCCTCGACGATGAGGATTTAGCCGAGAAATATCCTTATTTGTATGTCATTTTGGGCGATGCATACAGAAAAATGGGCAAGAAGGACAAAGCTGTGGAATTGTACGAACAGGCCAAAGAACTGGGCTTTTTCGAGGCCGATTATAACATCTGCGTGGCCAATATGGAAGGAATGGCCCAGATGCAAAAAAGCATTTACGAGTCGGTAGTCGATTTCGGATGCGACGACAAAGTGCCGGGCTGTTTCCTGCTGAAAGCCGAAATAAACGAAGACGAATACGAGGAATGTGAAGATGAAGACAAGCTGGAAACCATCTCCCAAACCATAAAAGAGGCTCTCGAACAAGGCTTTGAACTTGGCGCCACGGAAGCCGCCTTCAAACTTGGCTGCAACTATTACTATGGAAATTACGGCTTCGAGGAAGACAACTCCGAAGCCTGGGATTGGTTCGTCAAAGGCGTGCAGAAAGATAACGGAGCCTCGTATGCCGGTTTGGCAACGATGGCAAAAGACGGCATCTGCCCCGACAACTTGCCTGAAAACTTTATCGAAAACTGCCTTTTCAACGCAAAAAACCGCGGTTTTGATGTCGATGGCTCTGAAGATGAAGACATCTCGCAGATGCAATGCCTAGCCATCGTAAAAGCTAACGGCGATGCGACAATTTACAAATTCAATAAAGACGATTTTGCCCAACTCGCGGGCTTTATCGGTGCCAAACGACTCACTCCAATCCGTGTTGACGCCCTCAATGCCATCGCTAAAAAGGCCGGAATCACTGATTATTTGCAGGCGTGGATTGACTACGAGGCCCCGCGTAAGCAGTTGCCTGTGAATGTGGCTGCAAAAAGTTTCTTCAAAGGCGTGATTGCCGGCGACATCATCATCACTCTTGGCGATAAAAACTACGACCCGATGATGTTCTACGGTACCGATGACCTCGAAACGGTTCTCAAGGCCATGAAAGTCAAGAATATAGAGGTTGTAACCGATGATCTCGATCTTGAAGAGGCGCAGCTGCCTAAAGACAATCTCAAGTTCGACCCCAAACCGACCGGCTTCGTGGCGCGCATCCAGCCTGACGGCACAGCACATATCGTCAAATCAAGTGTGGGGGTGTTCGCAATGTTCGAAACCGACATCTACGACCCGATGCGACTCGACGCACTTGTAGCCACAGGCGAAAAAATCGGTCTGAAAGGCCGTCTCACCATTTGGACCGACAATTCTTCGTTGCGTAAGCAAATGATAATGAACAATAGATTCGATTTGAACGCCGTCGGAACGAAGATTCTCAAAGGCCCGGTAGCCGACAATTTCTTCGTCGCTATGGAAGATAAAAACTACGACATCATGCTTTTCGATGATGTCGCGGATGCGGAAAAAGCTGTCGTCGCCTTAGGTGTGAAGCCCGAAAATGTGATTGTTGACCAGGATTAATCCTGTTCAAAGCCACACGCCGCAATCCATCGGATCACTATCCGGTGTTTGTGAAAATAATTTTTTAATGTCTAAAAAAAAGTTATATCTTTGTTGTTTCTATTAAGGACGACATAATGCATAGAGTTTTTCTACCGATATACCGTTTTTTCAGCGGACACAAATTTTTGATGTATCTGATAATTGCCGTTACGACGGTGATTTTTGCCGTTTTCGGCATGAGGCTCCATTACGAGGAGGATATCTCCAAGCTCCTCCCGACCTCGAGTGTTGAGAGTCAGATGGCGTTCAGCTCAATAGCATTGAAAGACAAGATTTACCTTCAGTTTATCTCATCGGGCGAGCCTCTTTCAACCGACGAGTTGAGCGAACGTGCCGACGAGTTTGTCGAGATGCTTTTCGAAAAGGACAAAGACAGCCATTTCATCTCGAATATCCTATATAAGATGGAGCCTGAGATGGCTCTTAACGCTTTGGATTTCGTGCTTGAGCATGTGCCGTCGTTTGTCGACACCTCGGCATATTTGCAGTTTGAGCAGGCGGTGGAGCCTGATGCCGTTGCAGCGCAGATGTCGGCTAACTACAACCTTCTCATGGACGACGAAACTGGCAGTGTCACCCAGATGGTGGCTTACGACCCTCTTAACCTGAAAGAAGCGGTGCTGGGCGACATGCTCGGCGAGGCGACAGGCGGTTTCAACATTATCGGAGGACATTTTTTCTGTAGCGACAGCACCGTTGTCATCGCTTATCTCGCGCCGGCGTTCAAGTCGCTCGACTCCAAGTCTGCCAGGGCGTTTTATGCCATGTTGACCGAGGCGCAGGATGAGTTCGAGACCGAGTACCCCGACGTGAGGGTGCATGTCCACGGCATCCCGATAGGCAGCGTGTGCAACGCCAGCCGCATCCGCTCCGACCTCGTGGTGACAGTAGGTATCTCGCTCGTCATGATATTGATACTCATAGGATTTTGCTTCAGAAGCATGCAGTTCCTTGTAAAGCTTCTACTTCCAATAGTTTATGGAGCCTTGTTCTCACTGGCGTGTATCTATTGGATTAAAGGCGGCATGTCGCTGATGGCTCTCGGCCTCGGCGCCATAGTGCTCGGAGTAGCAATAAGCTATTGCCTCCACGTGCTGATACATCATTTCTTTGTCGGTGACCCCGAGAGACTGCTTCGTGACGAGTCAACTCCAGTTTTTCTTGGATGCATCACCACCGTGGGAGCCTTCTGCAGCCTGCTGTTCACCGAGAGCGACCTGCTCCGCGACTTTGGACTCTTTGCCTCGCTGGCGCTGCTTGGAAGCACATTCTTCACACTCGTGTTTTTGCCACATTTCCTGCCACCACGTAAAGCGCACAGCGACAACAACACATTCCGGTTTATTATGAGAATCAACGACTTGCCGTTCGACAGGAAAAAATGGTTTCTTCTGACGATAGTGGCTGTCCTCACAATAGGCGTGGTGTTTTCGCCAAAGGTTAAATTTGACAGCGATTTGCGCAATCTGAATTATGGCACGGCGAAGAAAATAGAGGCTGAGCGTCTGTTCGACGAGAAAAACAACGACGGCTTCGCGCATGTCTACTATGCCACCGTCTCCACCGACCTCGACGAGGCTCTGGATGCCGACAAAGGTTTGATGCGCATACTCGACTCACTGAAAGGCATCGGCATGGTACACAGCTATTCCGATATCATTCCTAAGCTGTTTGTCACGAAAAACGACCAGCAACTGCGTATTGAGGCTTGGAACGAATTCTGGACGCATGAACGCAAAGACAATACAATGTCATTGATTGACGAAAATGCAGTTCAGCTTGGTCTTGACCCAGATTTATTCATTGATTTTCAGGATCTTATAAACACAGATTATGAGGTGGCATCGCTGATGGAGAGCGGTGTGGTGCCAGAAAATCTGCTCGGCAACTTCATCGAATGTAACTCCGACGGACAGTATATGGTGTTTACCAACGTGGCGACTGAGTTTGCAAAGAAAGACCTCGTGACAGACGTGGCAGTGACCAACCCCAAGACATTCGTGCTGGAGCCTTTCTATTACTGTAAAGACATGGTGCAACTGGTTCACGACGATTTTAACATAGCTGTATGGGTGTCGTCGTTGTTCGTTTTGCTGATACTGCTTGTCTCGTTCCGCAACATCTTCACGGCTCTGTTGTCGTTCATCCCTATGGTTATCAGCTGGTTTATGGTGCAGGGTTATATGGCGCTCATAGGGCTGGAGTTCAACCTGATAAATATTGTCATCTCGACCTTCATCTTCGGTGTGGGCGTCGATTACAGCATATTCATCACCGAGGGCTTGCTCTCGCAGGCGCGCACAGGGCAACACGACGTGCTCTCTTGGCATAAAGTGGCAATTTTCTTCTCGGCGCTTATACTGGTGATAGTGGTGTCGTCGTTGCTGTTTGCGGTGCACCCGGCCATCCGCTCGATAGGTCTCAGCACCCTAATCGGAATGGCGTCGACGATAATGATTTCTTATTCACTGCAGCCTTTCGTGTTCCGCCAGCTGATGAAGATGCCGGCATACAAGCGCAGCGTGATGTCGAAGAAAACAAAATAGATTATTAAATATATTTGATATGAGACGATTTTTTTTGGTTTTTTGCTTGATTTTGAATATCACAGCCTTTGCACAAAAAGGATATGAGATGGATTTCACCCAGACTCGCGTCATGAAGGTGTCGGGCAAGACCGTTGAGAAGGCTGGACATCTCGTTTTCGACGGCGTCGACCATCTCTCGATGATATATTCCGAGCCTGAAGGCGACTTTTTCATCATCGAGGGAAACATTGTGAAAATCAATATGGACGGCAAAAATGTGGAATATGACGCCGAGAAGGCGAAAGCTATCGCACTTCAGCGCGCCACCTTACTCAACTGCTTGTCGGGCAACTGGCAGCAGGCGGCAGCCGACAACAATGCCGAGCTCACCATCACAGAGGAAGATGGACTGCGTATGGTGTTAATCGACGCCAAACGACAGCAGAAACCCCCAAAAGGCGGCTACGTGGCAGTAATTTTGACTTACAACGCCGACGACGACAGCCTCCTTGAGATGATTCTTGAGCAGAAAAACGGAGTGATAAACACTTACGAATTAAAATAGATTTAAAACTGTATATTATGAAGAATTATTTTGAAAACATGCTTCCTGCTGAGGAGTTGGCTCAGCTGAAGTACATTCCGACAATTCCGGAATTTGTCACATGGATTGAGAACAAATGGCACGACCTGCCGGCTCTATCCGACACCGTCAACACTTACACCTATGCTCAGGTGTGTGATGCCGTGGCACGCAAACGCGCCATGCTCAACGCCATGGGTCTGGCAAAAGGCGACAAGGTGGCTATCATCGACAACACCACAGTTGAGGCTGTAGAGATGTTTCTCGCTGTCACGTCAGCGGGTTATGTCGCAATCAACTTGCCGGCACAGCTGCCTGCTCCTGCCATCGTGGGATGTTGCATGAAGTTCGGAGTGAAAGTGCTCGCCGCAGGTCCCGCTTTCATTGAAACAGTGAAAGACGCGCCATGTAAGGTCGTCGCCATCGCTGACATGGCCGACCAGCCTGCCCCTGTAGCCGTCGTCGACAAAGACGACGCTGCTGCCATCTTCTTTACCGGCGGTACTACAGGCGCACCTAAAGGTGCCATCCTGCCTCATCGCGCCATCATGCGTGGCTCGTTGAACGGATGCTACGCCCCGGGCAAACAGCTTGGATGCCATCGTTATGCCACAGTGCTGCCTCTGAGCCATGTGTTCGGACTCATCCGCAGCACCATGTCGGTGCTTTACACCGGTGGCTTATGGATAGCTGCTGCCAACGTGAAAGAGACAATTTCAAAGTTCCCTATGATTCGGCCTACATGTCTCGTGGCAGTGCCTGGCATCTGCGAGATACTTATGGGTCTCGTCAAGATGTACGGCAAGCAATTCCTTGGCGGAAACCTCCGTTTCATCATCGCTGGAGCTGCCAATGTGCCTCCGAAACTCATAGCCGAGTTCGACGAGATAGGCATCAGCCTGTTTGCCGGCTACGGCATGACCGAAGGCGCCAACCTCACATCCGGTAACATAGACGTGAAGGAGAGACCGACATCGGTTGGACAGATTTATCCTGGACAAGAAGTCAAGGTGGTGGACGGCGAGTTGTGGTTCCGCGGTGACAACCTGTTCCTCGGATACTACGGCGACCCTGAAAAGACCGCCGAAGTCATGACACCTGACGGATGGCTGAAGACAGGCGATCTGGCACGTTTCGACGAAGACGGGTATATGTATATCGTGGGACGTATCAAGAACCTCATCATCCTCTCAAACGGCGAAAATGTGAGCCCTGAAAGCATAGAGGAGCCTTTCTACAAATGCGACAAGCTCCGTGACTGCCTCGTCAAAGAAGATGAAGTTGACGGTAAAATGGTGATAGCCATAGAGATACTGCCTCGAATGGAAGAGTTCGCCAACACTCCATGGGAAGAAGTGGAGGCATATTTTAAGAAACTCGTCGATGAAGTCAACGCGACGCTGCCTACAACACACCGCATATGCAAGGTGACAGTGCGCAAGGAAGACTTCAAACGTACAGGCACAATGAAAGTTTCACGTAACTGATTGAATCATGGAAAGAAAAGATGTTTTAGAAGGTCTTAAGGAGATTTTGAAACTCATCAAGCCTTCACTCGACCTCTCGACGGTCAACGACGACACTCAACTCATCAGCGACCTCGGTCTCGACTCACTGACAATACTTTTGCTGAGTCTTGCGATTGAAAACAAATTCAAATTCAAGTTTGAAGGCACACTCAAGTTCAACACGGTGGGCGAGGTCATCGACCATATCATCAAGAACGCGGCATGAAAATAACGACATATATTGTGGAAGGTCTCACGGCTTTCCTCGTAAGAACGCTTTTGAGGCCCAAGGTGTATTATCTTGAGCCTCCCAAGCGTCGCGGCCGTCTAGACGCGCCGTCGCTGCTTATCATCAACCACACCGGACATCTCGATGGCCCGGTGGTGACGACAGTTTTCCGCAAAAACAGGATTCATAACCTCGCGGCAAAAGACCGTTTCGAGCAACGTGGTTTCGGTTTCTTCCTGCGTAACACCCGTTGCATCCCGATAGACCGCCAAAATGCCGACCTCTCATGGATTCACGAGTCGATAAAGGTTATTCAGCAGGACAAGGAATGTGTCGCCATTTTCCCTGAAGGCCGTCATGGAGAAAGCCGCAAGCAGCTGCCGTTCCATCCTGGCGCGGCTATGCTCGCGGCTGTCTCAAACGCACCTCTTGTTATGGTCTATATCGACGGTCCGATAAAGGTGCTAGGGCCTCGTGTGAGGCTTATGGTTTCACCGCCATTTCATCTCGACCCGCCAACAAACGGCATGAATTCCGACTATCTCAACGAGCAGACGGAGATGCTGCAGCGGAAGATGAAAGACCTTATGAATGAATTTATTTCTCGCACTTCTTGCAGCAGCAGTCGCCCATAATGCATTTGTAGGCGAGGCCTGCCAATAATGCTCCTGCCAATGGCGCCACGATGAACAGCCACAGCTGACCGCAGGCGCTCCATTTGGTGCAGTCTGAGAACAATGCCACGCCAAGTGAACGGGCCGGGTTGACTGAAGTGTTGGTCAACGGGATGCTGATAAGGTGGATGAGTGTCAGTGTAAGACCGATGGCTAAACCGCCGAACTTGCCGTTAGCGTGACGGCTGTCTGTGACACCGAGGATCACCATCAGGAACACGAATGTGAGAAGAGCCTCTGTGAGGAATGCGCCGCCTGTTGTGAGCTTGAGGTATCCGTCACCGGCTGCTGAAGCGAACTCAGGGCCATAGCCGTTGGCTGCGAAAACTCCTGTGTTGCCAAGACCTGCAGCTTTCCAGATAACCATAAGCAATGCACCTGCGATGATGCCGCCTAAAATCTGTGCTCCCCAATAAACGAGCATCTCTTTGAACGACATGCGACCGTTGGCCCATACACCGAAACTAACTGCCGGGTTGAGATGAGCGCCAGAAATGTGACCGATGCCGTAAGCCATAGCTACAACTGTTAAACCAAAGGCGATAGCTACGCCGAGGAAACCTACCTGTCCGAAGAGGGCTGTGCCGCAGCCTCCGAACACCAAAACGAATGTGCCGAACAATTCAGCAAAAAACTTGTTAGATGTTTTCATGACTTTTATTTTTTAAGTTTGAAAATTAAAATGCAAAGTTAGTGTTTTTACCATAACACCACACGTTTTTCAGGAGCGAGCCACATGCCGTCGCCTTCTTGAATGCCGAATGCCTCGACAAATTCCGTAACCTGTGGCAATGCCACGTTTACGCGGTTGCGTCCGAGTGAGTGCACATCCATCTGTGTCAGTTGCAAGGCTGCCTGCGGACGGATATTGCTTGCCCAAACGGCCGCGTATGCCAGGAAGAAGCGCTGCTCAGGCGTGAAGCCGTCCATCGAGGCCTTGTTGACCTGGCCTTTAGCCATGGCGTTGTGCATGGCCAGATAGCTAACATGCAAACCTCCGTTGTCGGCTATGTTTTCGCCCAGTGTCAGCTCTCCGTTGCCATGGATGAGTCCGAACTCCGGATCGTCAAGGGCGATGGCGTTGTTGAAAGCTTCGACCAGCACTTGTTTGTTGGCGTCGAAGTTGGCTGCGTCCTGTTCAGTCCACCAGTCGTTGAGGTTGCCGTCCTTGTCGTACTGACGTCCCTGGTCGTCGTAGCCGTGAGTCAGCTCGTGGCCTATGACCACGCCGATGGCACCGTAGTTGGCGGCTTCGTCGGCGTTCATATTGAAGAACGGAGGCTGCAGAATGGCAGCAGGGAAGCAAATCTCGTTGGTGGTAGGATTGTAGTAAGCGTTGACAGTTTGAGGTGTCATGCCCCACTGGTCGCGGTCGACCGGCTTATTGATTTTGCTGAACATATATGTCATGTCGAACTCGTTGCTGCGCATCACGTTGGCGAAGTAACTGTCGTCTTTGATTTCAAGATTGCTGTAGTCGCGCCATTTGTCGGGATAACCGATCTTTACAAGAATTGTGCCCAGTTTCTCGTGTGCGTTGGCTTTGGTGACGTCGGTCATCCATTGAGCCAGGTCGATGCGCTGTCCGAGGGCTGTGATGAGGTTCTGAACCAGAGTCTCCATGCGCTGTTTGGCTTCGGCAGGGAAATAGCGCTCAACGTAGAGTTGTCCGAGGGCTTCGCCCATTGCGCCGTCGACTGTGGCAGTGACACGTTTCCAGCGCGGCCGGTTAACCTCGCGGCCACTGAGAAGCTTGCCGTAAAAGTCGAAATTGGCATCGACGAAGTCATCGCTGAGGTACGAGGCCGCGCCGTTGATGATGTTCCATGCAAAATATGCCTTGAACACGTCGACATCGGTGTCGCCGAGCGCCGCGTTCACCTCTTGGATATATTTGGGTTGGGCGATGTTGAAGCTCTGCATTCCGTCCAAAATGCCTATGGTTTCGAAATAGTCTTTCCAGTTGATGTTTGGTGTCATCGCATAGGCTTCTTCAACGGTGTAACGGTTGAATGTGGCTTGCGGGTCACGGTTTTCGAGACGGGTGTTTTGTGCCTTGGCCAGACGTGTCTCAAAACTCATCACCATCTTGGCAAGTTCGTCAGGTTTGTATCCTGTCATGTTGTCGAAGCCTGTCATGCCGAATTCTTTGGTCATAAGGTCGACATAACCCTTGCGGATGTTGACATTGTTGCCCTCGTCGGTGAGGTAATAGTCGCGGTCGCCAAGACCGAGTCCGCTTTGATAAACCCAAGCTATGTTCATGTCGGCTTGGTCTGGGTCTGACTCTCCGAATGTAGCGAAGAGAGCGAAGCCGCCACGACGGTGCATCTCGAGCAGTGCCTTCCAGACATCGTCGCTGTTTTTCATGCTGTTGATTTGCTCAAGATATGGCATGATAGGCTCGGCACCCTGCTTCTGCAGACGCTCGCTGTCCATACCGATGTTGTAGAATGTCGCGATTTTGTCGGCCAGCGATCCGGGCTGATTCTGCATTGCGCTGACAGAATCAATGATGCTGCGCAGGTTTTCCTGTGCCTTCTCGGCCAAGGCGTCAAATGCGCCGTAGCGTGAATGCTCAGCGTCGAGAGGGTTGTTTTTCATCCAGCCGCCACAAGCATACTGATAGAAATCGTCTTTCAGATTGGCAGTGGTATCCAAATTGTCGGCTTTGATACCCGATGTGAGAGGGGCTTTCTGCTGACATCCTGTAGCTAAAATTGCCATAGTTGCGATAGTTAAAAGAGTTTTTTTCATTTTTCCAGATTTTTCTTAGCCTGCAAAGATAGATAAAATTGACTAATAGTTTTCCACGAAATCTTTAATTAACTTGAAAATCGGTTCGTATGTGGTGAATATCGCCTTCTTGTAAGTGTCGTAAATGGTGTGATAATACTGGAAAGCGTCGCCTTTTTCGTTCTCAAACAGAATGCAAGGCACGTGTTGCTCGGCAAACGGATAATGGTCGCTGTTGGCAGCCAGCTCGCCACGGTCTAAAGCCTCGAAATAATGCTTGTCGCCGTTGATTTTCTCAAGCAAAGCCAATCCGCGCACGCCTTCGTCGCTGACCTCGCAGTACTGCACCGGATTGTTGTCGCCAATCATGTCAATGTTGAACAGATATCTGATCTGATTGAGCGGCACCGTCGGATTCTTGACATAGAATTCCGAGCCGTTCAACCCCGAGTCTTCGCCCGAGAAAGCAATGAAATACATGTCGTATTCAGGCTTATTCTTGGCGTAATATTCGGCCAAAGTGACGATGGTGGCAGTGCCCGAAGCATTGTCGTTGGCGCCCGGATAATAAACTTTATCGCCAAGATTTCCCAAATGGTCGTAATGCGCCGTGAAGACAAAGCAACTGTCGTGTTTTTGGCCGTTCACCTTGGCAATCACGTTGAAAAGCTCGTAGTCTTTGAGGAAATTATTGTCGATGTCAAGCTTAACATTCTGAACGCCTTCGATAGCTTCGGGAGTGATCCAAACGATAGGTTTGCCCATTACGCGGCTGCCGTAAGCCTTGTAAAACTTGATAGGCGACGTCCATGTCTGGATGAATCCTCCGACGCTTGAGTCTTTTTTATGCAGCGGCCGGAACTCCGGGTGGTTGTACATAAACCAAAAGTCGCAAACCACCAGGCAGCCGTTGTATTCGGGCTTCGCCAAGTCGGCATACATCTTTTCGGCGTCGAAATTCAATGTGTCGACGTGGTAAACTTTAAATTCGCCGTGTACGCCCGGAGAATACTCACGCATGGCGAAATCTACGCCCGGAGTGAGCTTTTTGCCGTCGGCCCACATATCCATCTTGCCGCAGAATGTGTTGATGTCGATTTTGAAAGTTTGGCATGTGACCTCGTCGGCGCCTGCCTTTTTGAATTCCTGCACAAGATAATTTCCGGCCATGTTAACACCGTTTTTGGCATATCCTCTGCCTTGATATTTCTTGGAACTGAGCTCCTTTACAATCTTTTTGTAATGTTTAAGATTCTGCGCCTGTGCTGACGTTGGCTGAAACATTGCCAATGCTAATGCCGCCAATAAGAAAACAATAGTCTTTTTCATAGTTTGTGTTTAAAATATTCAATAGACAAAATTAGATTTTTTTTAGCAATGGAGATAAAAATATTTTAAAATTCACACAATCTTTATATCTTTGTGCGGATAATAAACGCCTTATGATTAAAAAACTCAAAATCACCCTTATGATGCTGCTGGCAATGGTTTTGTCGGCATCGGCACAAAACGACACACTCTTCACCCGCACTGAGATTTATCATCCGGGCGACTACGGTTCGGTGGCATATCGTATCCCGGCTGCCATTACGGCAAAGGACGGCTCGATTGTCATTGTCACCGACAAACGTAAGAATAACGACGGCGACCTGCCGCAAGACATCGACATCATCTGCAACCGCAGCACCGACGGCGGCTTCACTTGGAGTGAGCCTTACACCATAGCTCAGGGCACTGGCTACAACCATGGCTTTGGCGACTGCGCTTTGGCATGGAGCAACGACGACAACGGACTCATAGCCGTGTTCGTGGGCGGCCCGGGTCTTTGGAACTCGACTTCTTCCAACCCTATAAGATCTTATAAATCATACAGCTACGACAATGGTCGGACTTGGACTGAGCCCGAAGACATCACACATTTCATCTTCGGTGACGATTGTATCATTCCTGAGCATCAGACGTGGCGTGCCTCTTTCTTCGGCTCGGGCAACGGCCTGCTGACCTCCACCGGACGCATAATGTTTGTGGCGGCGATACGTGAAGGCGCGGCCCAGTCGTTGAACAACTACGCCGTTTATTCTGACGATAACGGCGTCACCTGGCAGGTGTCGGGCCGCGCCTCGGTGGGCGGTGACGAAGCCAAAGTGACCGAGTTGGTGGATGGCCGTATTCTGATGAGCATCAGGCATTCCGGACACCGTTGGTATAACATTTCCGAAGACGGCGGTCAGACATGGATGCCCAACACTTCGACCTGGAACGACATCGCGGCGCCTGCCTGCAACGGCGATATCATCCGCTATACATCGGTGGAGCAGGGCGGTAACAAAAACCGTCTGCTTCATTCGGTTCCTTACGGCAACTCGCGCACCCATGTGACGGTGTATGTGAGCTACGACGAGGGCGAGACGTGGCCTGTGAAAAAGACTGTCGTGCCTTACAGCTCGGCATATTCTTCGCTTTGTGTGCTTGATGACGGCACCATTGGCCTTTATGTGGAGGAGTCGCCCACCAACACACTCTACACAACAGTATTTTACAATTTCAACATAGAATGGCTCACCGACGGCGCCGATTCGCTTGAGGATGACGCCATTATCGAAAACACCGACACCGACTCGCTGAAGATCTATCCCAATCCGGCCGTGTCGTCAATAAAAATCGAGACTGACGGATGCAGAAAGATAAAGATTTACAACGCCCAGGGGCAGACTGTCAAAAAGATGTCGGCTAAAAACCAGGCTTCGGTTGAGGTTGACATAACAAAGTTGCCGGCAGGCGCTTATATTGTCGAGGCTTACGATTACAGCGGCAATGTCAAAACCGGAAAATTCGTGAAAGAATTAATTCTCTATTGAAAAAAATCGTACCTTTGCAAACCTTTTAATAAGGAAAGATATCGAATCTTTAAATCTTTGAAATTTTAAATCATTAAATTACAGAATAGTATGGAATTACCATTTGCAGAAGCGTGGAAAATCAAGATGGTTGAACCTATCAAGAAATCCACTCGCGAACAACGTGAAAAGTGGCTCAACGAAGCCCATCAGAATGTGTTTATGCTCAAGAGCGACTACGTCTACATCGACCTTCTGACCGACTCTGGCACAGGCGCCATGAGCGACCGTCAGTGGGCTGCCATGATGCAGGGCGACGAGAGCTACGGCGGCGCTCGTTCTTTCTATCACATGAAAGACACCATCACCGAACTCACAGGTTTTGAATACGTTATCCCTACACACCAGGGCCGCGCCGCCGAGAACGTGCTGTTCTCATACCTCGTGAAGCCAGGTCAGATCATCCCGGGCAACGCTCACTTCGACACAACCAAGGGTCATATCGAGAGCCGTAAGGCATTCGCTATCGACGTCACAGTGCGTGAGGCTTACG
>JAFZXP010000054.1 GCA_017616735.1 Bacteroidales bacterium | reverse complement strand
GCGCATTGAAAACATCACTGAATAATAAACCGAAAAAATTAAAGAATTATGGCACACAAGAAAGGCGTTGGTAGTTCCGAAAACGGTCGTGAATCACACAGCAAACGACTCGGAGTGAAAGTTTTCGGTGGACAGGCAGTTATCGCAGGCAACATCATCGTTCGTCAGCGTGGCACACAGCACTATCCTGGTGACAATGTAGGCATGGGCAAAGATCACACTTTGTTCGCACTTACAGACGGCATCGTGGAATTCCGCAAGAAAAGAGAGAATCGTTCATACGTTTCAGTCATCCCGGTAAACGGCGAAGTGACAGAATAAACGTAGTTCGGAAACGAACAGAAAATTTATGTAGGGGCGAAGTGATTCGCTCCTACATTTTTATTTCCACCGGCTTAATCATGTTCTCAGGTTGGAGAATCCAATCGAGCTGTTCCTTGGTGAGTATGCCGTGTTCAAGAACCAGCTCATACACACCGCGACCGGTTTCACTTGCTTCTTTGGCAATCTTAGTCGACTCTTTGTAACCTATAATCGGGTTGAGCATGGTGACAATGCCTATGCTGTTTTCAACCATCTTGCGGCAATGCTCCACATTGGCCTCGATACCATCTATGCAATGTGTTCTCAGAGTGTCCAAGCCTTTGGTCAGCAAATGCACCGACTCAAACAGGCAGTATGCGATGACTGGTTCCATCACATTGAGCTCAAGCTGGCCGTTGTCGGATGCGAGTGATATGGTCATGTCGTTACCAATCACCTTGTAGCACACCTGGTTCATCACTTCCGGAATAACCGGGTTGACCTTGCCCGGCATAATTGACGAACCAGGCTGACGTTGAGGCAGGTTGATCTCGTTAAAACCGCATCTCGGACCTGAGCTCATCAAGCGCAAGTCGTTGCACATCTTGTTGATTTTAATGCACAAACGTTTCATTGCAGCACTGTATTGAATCATGCACGATGTGGCACTTGTAGCTTCAATCAGGTTGTCGGCCAAAGTTATATTCCATCCTGTGACACGGCGTAAGGCATTGATACATGCTCCACTATAGCCCGGTTTGGAGCATATGCCCGTTCCGATGGCCGTGGCGCCCATATTAACCACCAAAAACTCGCGAGCCGCCATGTTCAGAGTCTTCAACTCACCGCGCAAAGCCGCCGCAAAGCCGCTGAAAGTCTGACCGAGAGTCATCGGAACCGCATCCTGAAGCTGTGTACGGCCCATTTTTATGACATCTTTAAACTCCTCGGCCTTCTTTTCCAAAGCGCCAATCATTTGCACAAGATGAGGCAAAAACACCTCATGTTCGAGCACCATAGCCAGATGTATCGAGCAAGGATATGCGTCGTTGGTTGATTGTGAAGCGTTTACAATGTCGTTTGGTGAGCAGTATTTGTACTGACCGCGTTCATGGCCAAGCAATTCAAGCGCACGATTGGCAATGACTTCGTTGGCGCACATATTGGTTGAAGTGCCCGCTCCGCCTTGAATCATATCAATCGGGAACTGGTCGTGATGTTTACCCTCGATCAGTTCATCGCATGCGGTACAAATGGCATCGCGTTGCTGCAAATCGATCATTCCGACCTCATAGTTGGCTATCGCGGCGGCTTTCTTTGTAATAGCCATGCCTTTGATGAAGTTGGGATAATCCTTCATCAGGTTGCCGCTGATATTAAAATTCTCCATCGCACGCACGGTCTGCACGCCGTAAAGCGCATCGGCCGGCACTTCTCTGCTTCCCAAAAGGTCGCTTTCAACACGGAATTTCTCGGTATTCATATATTATTATCTGTCTTTTTCAAATTTAGCCCGCAAAAATACGATTAAAATTTGAAATGCAGACGGAAAAAGTAAAATAATTTACTATATAAGCGGTTACAATAACACGTCAAACAAATTTCATTTCCGCACAGGAAGTGATTACAGCGTTATACTCAGCAACTCCTCGGCAAACCGATGTATTCCGTTTTTGATGCGGTCGGTTTGCTTTCGACGAGGCACAGCTCTGTGATTCAGATAGTTAGAAAGTTGTTTTTGATTAATGCCAGTCATTTTCTCCATACCTGCAAGTGACATATACTTGGAATAGTACTCCAAAAAACTTGGAACATCAATACGCCATTCTATTTCAAAATCACCTTTGATTTGTTCTGGCCAACGTTCTTCAGGAAGATCCTCTTTGATAAGACGTATAGCCTCGTAAGTATCATCTTTCACAGCTTGAATGCTATTACCTGCCGCATATATTCCATCACAATTCTCGGAATATGCTCCGAAATAGTCTTTCGACTTCTCGATTATCATTTGAATTTTTTCCATTTTAAATCCTCCTTTATCATATTCCATATTTTTTTATAATTTTATTTGCCAATCCTGTTGATATTTCATGAGCTCCATGATATGGTATTGGCTCTGACAAAACACCGTCTTTTTTATAAAAATAATGGCTCCCTTCAGCATGATCATATCTCCAACCAGCCCTAATGAACCTTCTATGCAGTTCCCTGTATTTCATAAATATAGTTTTTGACTTTGCAAAAATAGCAAAATTTCTATTATTTGAATAAATTTTTCTAGTTTTTTTATTTCCCCCAGCTGTCTCTATCCAAACTGCGGTATTGAATGGCCTCGGCCAGATGCTCGGGCTTGATTTTTTCGGAACCGGCCAAGTCGGCAATGGTGCGCGAAACTTTTAAAATCCTGTCGCGGGCACGAGCCGATAAACCAAGGCGTTCCATGGCGTTTTTCAACAACAAACCGCACTGTTGGTCAAGGTCACAATACTTCTGAATCATTTTCGGAGTCATCTGCGCATTGCAATGTATATCAGGGACATCAGCGAAACGCTGCACCTGAATCATGCGGGCTTTGATAACGCGCTCGCGCACATCGGCACTCCTCTCCCCCGCTTTTTTCTGCGCCAACTCATCATAAGATATCGGAAACGTCTCGATATGCAAGTCAATGCGGTCGAGCAACGGACCAGAAATCCTCGAGAGATAAGTTTCAACCTGCCCAGGTTTGCAGGTGCATTCCTTGGTCGGATGATTGTAATAGCCACATGGACAAGGATTCATTGCCGCCACCAACATGAAATTGGCCGGAAACTCAACCGTTTGCCTGGCACGGGCTATGGTCACTTTCCTGTCTTCCATCGGCTGACGCAGCACTTCCAACGCCGAACGCTTGAATTCCGGCAACTCGTCAAGAAAGAGAACTCCATTGTGCGCAAGTGAAATCTCTCCGGGCTGCGGATAGGTGCCGCCGCCGACCAAACCGACGTACGACGTTGTGTGATGCGGATTTCTAAATGGTCGTGTACGCATCAACGAGACACCATGGCCCAGCATTCCCACCACCGAATGAATCTTTGTGGTTTCGAGCGATTCCTTCAAGGTCATCGGAGGCAAAATCGTGGGCAAACGCTTGGCCAGCATTGTCTTGCCGCTACCTGGAGGGCCTATGAGAATCACGTTATGCGATCCGGCCGCAGCCACTTCCAAAGCTCTTTTAATGCCTTCCTGCCCACGGACATCGGCGAAGTCAAAGTCGTAAAAATCATTGCCTATTTCCTCCTCCTGATTCAACTTAACAGGTTCCAAACCCTGAACACCATTGAAAAAGTTTACGACATCCATAAGCGTTTCAACGCCGTAAACGTCTATATTCTCCACAACTGCGGCTTCATTGGCATTATCTTTGGGCACAATCACGCCCTTGAAACCTTCTTCGGCCGCTCTGATTGCTATCGGCAGGGCTCCCTTAATCGGATTGATGCCTCCGTCCAACGAAAGCTCACCCATTATCACATATTTATCGAGTCTTTCAGGGTTAACCTGTTCTGTAGCCGCCAATATGGCAACGGCCAAAGGCAGGTCGTAACTTGAGCCTTCTTTTCGTATGTCAGCGGGGGCCATGTTTATGGTAATCTTGCGTTTAGGGTATTTCAAGCCGTTGTTATTCAATGCCGATTCTATGCGCTGCTGGCTCTCCTTCACTGCGCTGTCAGGCAGTCCAACAAGAAAAAATTGAACTCCACGGTCACTGTTGACCTCAATTGTAACTGTAATTGCATCAATGCCATTTAAGGCACTTCCATAAGTTTTTACCAACATAATTTTGGTTTTTAGTTAATAATTTATAATTTCGTTATTTCGACTCCAAACTATGCGAAGCCTCACTTCAGGGTGAATCCTTACGGCTTCACATTCGTGATGCTTTCGCATAGTTTTCCGTCTTTCATACTTCAATACTTATAACATTTACACTTATAAACTCTTCAACTTTAGACGGTCGACCGACCGTCTCTACTTTTTCAACTACTCTAAACTCTAAACTTTAAACTCTAAACTTTATCTTATGACTCCAAACTATGCGAAGCCTCACTTCCGAGGTTTATATTGCGACCTCTGCAAAACATCTTGACAATCAGTCACATTCATCAACTCCGTCAAAGTCACATCATTGTTCGACATGAACGACCGTACGATTTGCAATCCCAAGTATTCACCCAAACGTGCCGGCGCCTCATCGCCAAAAGGAGCGGTGAACGGCCCGTCGCCGAACAGCAGACGTTTGCTGTCGTAGTTATTGGCATAAAGCATCTCGTTGCCAACCACCGAAGCCCACACTTCACCCTCATTATCCCTGGCCCACTGCATCTGGCTTGACGAATAGCCCATAATCACCGAATCTTGCAGTCTCGGGTCCATGGCCTCGACAAAATACAGTTTCTTGCCATGCTCAACCATTTCGGCCAATACGTTTTTCTGATTTATCTGCTTGGTTATGAAGCTATTATAAAATGCCTCAGCTAAATCCCTCGTCAGATAGGCCGGCTGGCAACGGCGCGACATATACCTTGGGAACCCTATTCTGTCGTAAACATAATCCTTGTTGCTCAGATAAAAATCCAGGCCCAACAGTATGTAATCGTCGTTGATAAGATGCGGTTTGTCGTGATATATTCCCGAGACATAGCTGTAAGTTGTCGGAATTGTATACTCAGGATAATAGTATTTGACATGCTGATACACGTATTTCACATCTTTGGCCACAGCCTCGATATCAGGAAAGGTTTCATTTACCAAACTATTGATTTTCAATATAAAAGTGTCGGTAACAAATTCTTTCAGATACATCACAAAATCCTCATTCAGAGTGTCGCCAAGCAGTGGCTTAAACCGAGGCGCCAATGCCTTAAGCCCGGCTTCAAAATCGGCGGTATCTATCGCAAACAGAGCCTTATTGTATTCAATAATCTCAACAGTCTGCGGCTCCATGTTTTTGTATGGAATGCTCAATCGTTTCTTGTATCCGCTTGATTCAGAACAAGAGAGCAATGCAGTTGATATGATAAAAAACCCGATTATCTTAATAATTCCAGACATATTCACTTTAAAATTCTTAAACTCTTTAAACTGTCAACTTCTAACTGTCAACTTCTAACTGTCAACTCTCAACTAGTACTTTCTCAGCATCTCCAACGCAGTGATTGAAGCGCGTTCGATGTTGTTACCTCTGTCGTTGCCGAAATTGCACCGCTTCGAGACAACACCTTTTGGACCGGCCACCGCAATCCACACTGTGCCTACAGGATTTTCGTCTGTGCCACCGCCAGGGCCTGCCACTCCTGTCGTAGCCACAGCATAGTCGGTTTTCAACAACGATCTCACCCCTGTGGCCATCTGCTCAGCAACTTGCTGACTTACAACAGTATACTTCGCAACATCCTCGTGTTTCACTCCGAGCAGGATTTCCTTCACTTCGGTCGCATATGATACCACCGTGCCCTTGAACACATCCGAACTGCCTGGAATAGCCGTTATAAGCTTGGCTATAGTACCGCCCGTGCAGCTCTCGGCCGACGACAAAGTCGCCCCAGCCGCCTTGAGTTTCTCCAAGACAACTTCAGCAATGGGTTTCTCGTCATATCCGAAAATAAACTCCCCAATCAGGCTTTGCAACTGATGGATTTTTTCGTCTATGGTTTTCTGCAAAAATTCCCTGTCGGGATGACGGCCTTCCAGACGGAGACGGACCATTCCGTATTGCGGCAAATATGCCAGCGATAAGAAACCAGGCAACGAATCCTCCCAATCCTTGATTTTGTCGGCCAAAAACGACTCGCCGACTCCAGTGGTCATCACCACCTTATTAATATACGGCGTAATCTTGAAATGTTTGAGCAGCTTTGGCAGTATCTCCTGCTCGAACACGTTTTTCATCTCGAAAGGCACACCCGGCATCGAGATAAACACCGACTTGCCTTTTTCAAACCACATGCATGGCGCTGTTCCGTAACGGTTCGGAATATAGGTACACGACTTCGGAATGTAGGCCTGACCACGGTTGCGCTCGGTCATCTGATAGCCGCGTTTGGTAAAAATGCTCATCACGTTGTCGTAGGCATCCTGACAGAACTCCAGCTCGGTGTTGAAATACTTGCACAAAGTCGGCTTGGTTATATCGTCGGCTGTTGGTCCCAATCCACCTGTCATCACTATGATGTCGACATCCGAACAGGCGTCCAATGCTTCGACAATATCCTGTTCGCCATCGCCTATAGTCAGGGTTGATATCACCTCTATTCCATTGGTTGTCAATATATTTCCAAGCCATGCGGCATTAGTGTTCACCACTTGACCAATAAGCAGCTCGTCGCCAATCGAAATCAGTTTGGCCTTCACAAAATCGTTGTCTCTTTTCATATTATATTATCTTTACAGACCCGTGTTTGTTTTGAAATGACAGTTGTAAAACGTCACAAAGTTAAACATTAATATTTTACAAAGTTCAATTTTAACATTTTTTAACACAATGTGCGGAATTTTGACTACTTTTGTAAAAAATTTTTAACATTTCGACAAGATATGAATACCAAACCCATTCCAGGCTCACAGCTGGTTTTCAACAGCGAGGGCGCAATATATCACTTGAATCTGTTTCCGGAAATGCTTGCCGACAACGTGATTCTGGTAGGCGATCCGGGACGTGTCGCCATGGTTTCGGCCAACTTCGACACCATAGAATACAAACGTCAGAACCGTGAGCTGGTCACGCATACCGGCACTTACAAAGGCAAGCGCATCACGGCCTTGTCAACCGGCATGGGCACCGACAACATCGACATCGTCGTCAACGAGCTTGACGCGGTTGCCAACATCGACTTCCAGACCCGCACCCCTAAGAAAGAGCATCGCACTCTGAATCTGGTGCGCCTGGGCACCTGCGGCGCGCTGCAGCCGGAAATAGGCGTCGAGGACAGCTATGTCGCCTCACGTTATGCCATCGGTTTGGATGGTTTGGCCTATTTTTACAAGGAGCACACCGAGGTGATTGACAAGCCCATGACCGACGCCTTTATCCGCGACATGCACTACCCCACCGACCTTCCGAAGCCTTATGCCGTTGAATGCTCCAAAGAACTGTTCGACCGTCTTGCAGTCGGATATCATCATGGCATAACAGCCACCTCGCCGGGATTTTACGGGCCTCAGGGACGTTCGCTCCGCATGGAACTCACCTATCCGAAAATCAACCCGGATATCGAAAAATTCCAGTTCAACGGATGGAAAGTCTGCAACTTCGAAATGGAGTCGTCGGCACTGTTCAGCCTAGGCAAGATGCTGGGTCACAACTGCCTGACAATCTGCGTGGCAGTGGCAAACCGAGTCAGCGAGACTTTCGCCACCGACTATCATCCTTACGTTGAGAAACTGATTAAGACTACCTTGGAAAGGTTATAAGGTGTAATCTTCCTGCTTGTCGACATGACTCATTGAAATAAGACACTCAAGGTTGACATCTTTCACATCTTCGGTGAAGAAATCAGCGGAAGCCACAACATAACTTTCGTATCCGAATATCATTGAGCCGCCGTCATAGGTGGCTTCTTTTTTTGGTGCCACATTGTTGACAAACACCAGCGGCAGCTCGGTTTTCAGAACATTCATGCGCATGTCGTTGCGTCGACGCTCCGATGTCCTGACTCCGCATTTTTCGGCACCGATATTTATTATCACATCGGGTTTAAGCGGCATCAGTTCATCTATGCGATTGACAATCAGAAAATCGTCACCGCTGGTATTGGCCAGGTCCTGACCGATTGTCACAGCATATTTGTGACAGCCGATTTGCAGCAGAGCGTCTTCATCCGACGGCTCGAAAATCTCCTTTTCGGCATCCGACAAATATTTCTTTTTGAACACGTTACGCTGCCCTTGAAACATGTAAACCGCCGCATTGAACCAAGGTTTGCCACTGCCCGTGGTGTTTCTGACCGGGCATCCCACCAAAACAGGTATGGTTTCGCATTCTTTGGCTATGCGGTCGAGAGCCTTCTCGCATTGTTCGGCAAAGCCGTCATTTTTAAAACATGCAACAGGATTCGGGCCTGAAACAGCCAATTCCGGGAAAATAACCAAAGAAGAGGCTTTAGCCTTTTGAGCCGCCTCTATTATTTTCGAGGTGTTGCCTTCAACATCGCCGGCAACACACTCAATCTGCGCCAAAGTGATTTTCATTAGAATAAGAATCCTAGCTCAAAGCAAAGATTACTGATAGAAAGCTTGCTCTCCTTCATGGTCATCATGCTTGAGAAGAAATTGTCGTATCCGATTATAAATTGCAGCGCACTGCGGTTGAGCACCTCTTTTTCCAAGCCGAGATGCACAATGAACGAGCTGCACACATCGCGGAAAGGAGTCGCCTTTTTAATGCCGTTCTGTGAATATTGGCCTTCAACCAGAATGTTGAATCCATAGCCAATCTCGCCAAAGAAGCGCAATCCCGATCCGAATGCATCGGTACGCATCTTCAACAGCAACGGAATCTGGCAATAGGTGGCTCTGAAGTCGTTTTTATCTTCTGATTCAATAAAAGTTTCATCGTCATTCACTTTCACAGTGTATGCGAACTTGCTGCCGAGCACATTGAATCCGGTGTTCAAGCCGTAATTCTCACCAAAATTGTAAATGGCCGTCAAACCGAATTTGTAGCAGAAGCCGTTGTCTTTGCTCGAATAATCCTCTTTTATAGAACGGATCCAATCGAGACCTGCACCTCCTTTAAGGCCAAGTTGATACTCGAAACGTTGGGCGTTGGCACCAAGGCAAAGCACCATCGCAACTATCAGTAGGTAAAATTTTTTCATCATTTTTGCTGTTCGTTTTACAATTTTAAATATCTTTGCAAAAATAATAAAAAATAACAATCACAAAAATTTATATCATGAAAAAATTATTACTCGTTTTGGCAGTTGTTCTTTTCGCCAATGTGGCAAGAGCAGAAGGTGTCGGATTCCATTTTGGACCGAAATTAGGCTATCAGACCGCTAATTTGTCATTAAATAAAGCCGACATCCAATCAGGATTCTCGGAACATTTCACAATTGGTATTTTCGGCCGTGTCACATTCAAGAATATCATGATTCAGCCTGAACTTCTTTGGTTCAAGAGCGGTCAGATTTTCAACCTCGACGGCACCGACCTCCTCGATTTCGATCCTAGTCTCACCATGAGCCAGCAGAATTTGGCATTGCCGATTTTGGTCGGTTACCAGTTCCTTGACCTGAAGCTGGTTAAATTCAGAGCCAGTGTCGGCCCGGTGATGTATTTCGTGGTCGACCAGAATGGCAAATGCGACCAGAACAACCAATCGTTGGATGTTGAAGCCAACAACCTGACATGGGGCGGTGCTTTAGGCCTCGGCATCGATGTGTTTCTGTTCACCCTCGACATCAACTACAGTTTCGGCTTGACCAATCTCTTTGACAAGGACGACGTCACCATCTCAGGACAAGACTTCCATCTCGACAGCACCAAGGAGAGCATCTTCACTGTGACACTTGGCGTTAAACTCGTTAGCTTAGGACTGTAAGTTCATGTCTACAAATATTATACCCAAGGCGCTTTTTGTCAGAAACCGCAGGAATTTCGCCTCAATGATGACAAAAGGCGCTCTTGCTGTATTTACAGCAAACGAGGAGATGCCCCGCAACGGCGACCAGTGCTATCCTTTCCGTCAGAACTCCGATTTCTTCTACCTCACGGGAATAGACCGTGAAGGCGCTTACCTTATACTATATCCCGACCATCCCAAACCCGAGATGCGCGAGATACTGTTCATCGAGCCTTACAGCGAAACCAAAGCCATCTGGCGAGGCGAGATGCTCGATGCCGCACAGGCCAAGGAAATCTCGGGCTGCGACAATGTGATGTACGCCGACAGCTTCAACGACGTGCTGCGCGAGTTGATACTCAGCAGTTCAAAAGTGTATCTCAACCTTTACGAATACTCACGTTTCGAGACAAAAGTCGTCACCATACAAGAGCGTTTCGTCAAGGAAATCATGAGCCAGTATCCGCTCCACACTTTCGACCGCTCGGCTCCGATTTTGAACAAACTGCGCAAGATAAAATCGCCTGAAGAAATTGAGATCATCAAACACGCCTGCGACATCACCGGCAAGGCCTTCTTGCATTGCATGAAGACTGTGAAGCCCGGACGTTACGAGTACGAGATGCAGGCCGAGATGGAATACATCTTCAAGATGAACAACGCCTCGGGTCACGCCTTCCACCCTATTGTGGCCGGCGGCAAAAACGCCTGCTGTCTGCATTATTCCAAGAACGACAGCATATTGAACGACAACGAGTTGCTGCTCTTCGACATGGGCTGTGAATACCAAAACTACGCTTCCGATTTGAGCCGCACCATCCCTATCAACGGCAAGTTCACCCCGCGTCAGAAAGAGTGCTACGAAGCAGTTTTGCGAGTGAAGAAAGAAATCACCAAGCTCTACAAAATCGGCGGCACGATTGACAAAATCAATCAGACCACCTATCAGCTGATGGAAAAAGAGATGATCAAGCTCGGGCTCTTCACCGAGGAAGACGCCAAAAATCAAGACCCTGAAAGGCCGTTATACCGCAAATATCTCATGCACGGCATGTCGCACCACGTCGGTTTGGACTGCCACGACAATCTCGACAAATACGAGCCTTTCGCACCGGGAATGATTCTGACATGCGAGCCAGGGCTTTACATTCGCGAGGAAGGAATCGGCATCCGACTCGAAGATGACCTGCTGATCACTGACGGCGATCCTATTAATCTGTTCGGCGATCTGGCTATTGAAGTTGAAAGTTTAGAGTAGTTGAAAATTGAGAGTTGAAAGTTAAAAGTTATAAAGTTATAAAGTATTGAAGTTATGAAAGACGGAAAACTATGCGAAAGCATCACGAATGTAAGACCTCAAGGGCTTACCCTGAAGTGAGGCTTTGCATAGTTTGGAGTCGAATTAGAAATGTTTATAGGTTATAGTTTATAGGTTATTGAAGTTTAACAGTTTAAATTATTGAAGTTTATAAAGACGGAAAACTATGCAAGGCATCACGAATGTAAGACCTCAAGGGCTTACCCTGAAGTGAGGCTTTGCATAGTTTGAAGTCAAACTGTAAATTATAAAATATTGAAGTTAATAATTTAAAATAAGTATCATGAAAAAATTTTTATTCATTGTAGCTTTCGTCGCTACAGCATTCTGTGCCAACGCACAAGTCAACATTCAGGAACAGTACGATTTCAATCGTGAGCAGTTAACCACAACCCTCGAGATGTTCAAGGCCGACAACTGGGGAAGCACCTTCTTCTTCACTGATATCTATCATCCTTTCGATTATTCCGGCCCTACAGAATACTACACCGAAATTGCCCGTGGCCTTAACTTCTGGAAAGGCAGCAAACTCGAAGCCTTAAGCGCACACGTAGAGTGGAACGGCGGCTTGGGCAACGGTTTTCTCATTAACAACGCTTGGTTGTTCGGTGCCGAATACCTGCTGCACAACGACGACTACAGCAACACCTTCACTTTTGAGTTGATGTACAAATGGATTGCCGGTCAGGACGATTACATCCCGCTGCAGTTCACCTTTGTATGGGGTATGAACAACATCTTCGGAGTCAACGGTCTGGTATTCAGCGGCTTTGTTGATGTTTGGGGACAAAAAACCACATGGACTACAGATGAAGGCACAGAAGAAACCAAGGTTGTCGCCATCAGCGAACCTCAGATTTGGTACAACGTCGGCAAATTCTTCAACTGCGAGCATCTCTTTGTCGGAGGCGAAATTGAACTTGCTTACAACTTCACCGGCAGCTGGCGCAAAAACTTCGGCGACAACAAAGGATTCAACGTAGCTCCGGCCTTGGGCATCAAATGGAACTTTTAACCGAGCTTTCAGCTAATGGCTAATGGCTAACGGCTAATGGCTAAAACTATAGTATCATGTTACAGAAATTATTCGGATTCGATCCTAAGACGATGAACGTCAGAACTGAGATTCTGGCAGGCATCACCACATTTTTGACGATGGCGTATATCCTTGCCGTCAACCCTAGCATCTTCAGTGCCTTGGCCGGACAGGGAATGCCCACCGACGCTGTGTTCACCGCCACTGCAGGCGCAGCCATCATAGGTACTTTGGTGATGGCATTCTACGCCAAGAAGCCTTTCGGTCTGGCCCCGGGCATGGGGCTGAATGCCTTCTTCGTGTTCACCGTCTGTCTGGGCATGGGTTACAGCTGGCAGTTCGCTCTTACTGCCATTCTTTTAGAAGGCATCATCTTTATTCTGCTGACAATATCCAACGTACGTGAGGCTATCGTCAACACCATCCCCGCCAATTTAAAGAAAGCCATGGGCGCCGGCATAGGCATGTTCATAGCTTTCATTGGCTTACGCAACGCAGGCATCATAGTCGATAATCCTTCGACCACTGTCGCTGTGGGCGACCTAAGCTCAATCACCTCGATACTCACAATTATAGGGTTTTTCATCACAGGCGTGCTTGTCGTACTCAAAGTGCGCGGCGGACTGCTCATAGGCATCCTCGCCACCACCGCCATCGGCATCCCGATGGGTGTGACACAATACAACGGCGTGATGTCGCACGTGCCTTCAGTGGCCCCTATCTTTTGCCAATTCGAGTGGAGCCACATTCTTTCTTGGGATATGCTAATTGTGGTGTTCACTTTCCTTTTCTTCGATATGTTCGACACTATCGGCACCGTGGTCGGTGTATCGGTCAAGTGCGGAATGATTGATAAAGACGGTAAAGTTGATGGCGTAAGTAAAATCTTGATGGCCGATGCCATCGCCACCACAGCCGGCGCATGTCTTGGCACTTCAACCACAACGACATACGTCGAGAGCGCATCAGGTGTAGCCGAAGGTGGCCGTTCAGGCCTGACAGCCTTCGTCATAGCCGTATGTTTCATACTCGCCACGTATTTCTCACCGTTGTTCCTTGCCATTCCAAGCGCCGCTACAGGTCCGGTCTTAGTTATTGTCGGCGTCATGATGGTGACACCGCTAAGAGAGATTGACTGGAACGACTATTCCGAAGCTATCCCTGCGTTTCTAACAGCAATGCTCATGCCTTTGTCATACAGTATATCCGACGGCATCATGCTCGGCGTGATATCATACGTGGTACTGAACGCAATCAGCGCAATCTTCAACAAGCAATACATCAAGAAAATCAGTATCATAATGTGGATTATGGCGATAGTATTCATTTTGCGGTATATTTTCATGTAAAACACAACATTTTTTCACATACAAAAAGACATCATTCGTGGTGTCTTTTTTTTATTTAAAAAATCGTAGAAATTATTTGTTTATGTCATAAATATTGCGTTATTTTGTACCTTATTTTAATGCTCACCAAATAAGTAGGTATGAAGAATTTTTATTGTTTGTTATTTGCTTTATTAATCTCAACATTTCAACTTAACGCCCAGGGCGGAAAGCAATTATCAATAGACCAAATCAAAACAGGCGGCAGTTACTATTGGGGTGAAAGCGGACAATGCTCCAACCCTAGAGAAGCCAACGAGAAAGCTACGGAAAAGCTGATCAGAAACATCAAGCACAACTACAAAGGACATGCTCAGTTGATGCCTAACAAAGCCGACGATCATCTCAACGCCATTTATAAATCGTTTGAAAACGACATTAAGCAACTTTCCAATACAAGGCCTATCGATTTGCCGCACAACAATTTCTTAAGATACATCGAGAAATCGGTCTTCGATTCACTCTGTAACGAGCGAAAAGAGCATATATTCAGCTCCATCGACAGAGGCTTGGAGATGGAGGAACAAGGGGCGATGGGCGATGCTCTGCGCTCATACTACAAAGCCCTGCTGCTCTGTTACTCGCATCCCGACGCACAAGCAATTAAATACATCACCGACAACAATCAGTCGCATCCGGTGATACGCTGGCTCATTGAAGAAAAAATCGACGGCATTCTGAAATCGACCAAGTTCCATATCAAAGAATGGAAAGATTACGACACATATTCAATAGCGCAAGTAACAATCTACAACAACCACAAAGTCAGTAACATACGATTCTACTATTACGATCCTATTGAGCAGAAACCTATAATCTGCAATGTCGAAGACGGCAATGTCTCGCTGAGATTTGAAAAGGGTGTCGAGCAGTCGTACATCATGATTGACTTCTCTTATCCCGACTTTGAGACAAGCGAGCCTGTGGCTTACATGATGAACGAGGTAATCGGCAACCACATAGTGTTCCCCAAATCAACCTTCCAGTTGTCGAAAGCCGACGCGCAAATAAAGACAAATGCTGAAACCGCCAAAATTGAAGATGACAACAATATCGTCAACAATTTGCAAAACCAGTACAAAGTCGATTCAAAAACCGCCGATGACTGCAAAAACATCATGAAAAAAGTCGAGAGCGCCATCAACAGCAAAAATCCCGACGATGTAAGCAAATACTTCACCCAGAATGGATTCAGCGACTTTAAAAAACTGTTGGGTTACAACGACATGGCCGGCGCCAGACTGAAATACAGCATCAGCAGTAAAAACATAAACTATTGTTTCATCTACTACAAAGACGAAATCCTTTGTCGCAGCATTCCGATGCAATTTGAATACAGCGACGGAATGGTGTTCTACCGGAGCATATCTTTCCGATTCAACAAATCAGACAAACTGATCAATTCGGTAGCCATCAGGCTTTCGCCATCGGCCGAAGCCGACATCATGGAAAAGACACAATACAAAGATTGGGATGAAGGCGCCCGACTGACTCTTATCAACTTCCTCGAGGATTTCCAGACAGCCTACATGACCAAGAACCTGCCTTTCCTCAACAACATCTACTCCGAAGACGCCCTGATCATAGTCGGTCACAGAGTTGACAAAAAACTCAATGTGGAAAACGATGTCCGGCTTTCAGGCGACGATTATGAGTTCAACCAGGTGTCAAAAAAAGCATACATCAAAAATCTGTCCGATTTATTCCATGCCAAAAAATACGTCAATATCAGATTCACCGACGTGAATATTGAAGAATCACGCAGAGCTAAAAACGTATTCGGAATCAATGTTGCCCAAAGTTTTGCCACAAATACTTATGTCGACAACGGTTATTTGTTCCTGTATGTCGATCTTAGGCAAAAAGAGCCTATGATTTATGTCAGAACATGGCAGCCAGAAAAGACAACAGTTCAAGAACAGTTTACATTAAGAAATTTACATTAGGCCTATGAGAAGATATTTATTTTTAGCAGCACTTTTGTTATTGGTATTAAAGGTTTCGGCCCAATCATATACGTGTAGCTCGGTAAAAGAAGACGTTGGCAACACTGCCATGATGGATGCTGAACAAAAGTACAAATTAGACAAAGCCGGTGTCAAAAACGCGCTTATCATCGTGAATTTCACAGGTACCGATGCCGCCGGCCGCGAAAAATTCAAATTCGACGGCGGTAGCGGCGCATCAATCATAAAAGTTCCTAAAGAAGGTGAAGTCTGGCTGTTTATCACTTCAAACAGCACCAGCATGGATGTCAAGCATAACGATTACGGCAATAAGCATATTACCTTCAAGGCTCTGCAAGCCAACCGCACTTATAAAATGGAGATAGCGGTCAAAGAAAAAGGGCCTGGCGAAATCGTAAAGGAAGCGACATGGAGATCCAATGTAGAGGCTTCTATTGTAGTTGAAATGGAAGACGGTAACGAAACAGGGACAACGCCGTTATCCATCAAGCGTGTGCCTACGGGCTCTTATCGTGTAAAACTGACAAAAGAGTATTACAAGACAATCGACACTGTGGTGTATGTCGACAAATCGCATAACTCATTCTCATTCAAAATGAGAGAAGACTTCGCCATCATCACATTGTCAACCGACAAGGACTCTAGGATTACTATCAAGGACAGCAAAAATCAAACCATTGCAACCGGCAATGGATCATGGAGTGACCGACTGCTTAGCGGACAATATGTGATTACCGTAAGCAAAAATAATCACAAAGATCAAATTGAAAACCTGACCGTTGTGCCTGGCCGAAACGAGACGAAAGTGCTTAAAAGCCCAATACCAAGGGTTGGCACAATTGAAATCGAAAGTAACAAAAACGGTTACGAAGTATATATCGACAACAAAAAAGAAGCCGAAAGTAGCGGTAAGATTACCAGAATCAACAATGTGTTGATTGGTGAGCACTCTATCAAGCTGCACAAATTCGGTTATTATGATAAGAGTAAGACTGTTACCATAAATGAAAACCAGACAAGCCATATGACGTTCAACCTTATTCCAAACTGGAAAGACCGTGACATGCTTGACAGAAGGTTTTTCCTTGGCACATACTCAACCAGAGGCAATGTCGGTTACATGGGTGGAGCTATGCATGACAACAGCTGGGGTTTTTACGCCGGCTATCAGATAGGTCTTGAAAACATCTACATGTATCCCGACATGAGATCGAAGAGCAGACGCCTGTCGATTGGCGCAACCTACGCTATCAGCGACTGGTGGTACGTTTACGGCGGTCCGGCTCTGGTTGAGACCATGACCGAAGCAGATTCTCTGCAGACAGTATCAGCCGACTTAGGTTTTATGTTCAGATTCAAAGGAGTATCGGTGCTTGCCGGAGCGGAATACGACTTCAAGAGCATCGACAACAATCCGCTCTTCTTCAACTTCGGTTTGGGATTCAATCTTAATGACGATAATGATATCGATTTGTCGCAGTTCAGCTATGTGTTCTCCCCTTCGGCACCGCTGGGTCTGATGTGGACAAAGCACAATGCCGGCATGGGCTATTATGCCAAGATTCAGACAGGTTTCCTGGAAAATCTTTGGCGCAGCGACTATCATAAAAAGAGATATTCATTAACAGCAGGTGCCAATTATCATATCACCGACTGGATGTCGTTGTACATGGGTGCCGGTGTGGGCGCTACACAATACTATGTCGCTTACGACTCCTCGTACACCGACTTCACCTGGGGCGCCGATTTGGAAACCGGTCTGTCGTTCAACATCGAAGACAAGGTGTCGCTGTCTTTAGGCGCGCACAGAGTAAACGCCTTCGACAAATCGAAAGCATATACCGAATTTGATATTGCCATTGGCTCGACATCATTGTTCAAAGGCAGAAGAAGTTACTTCGAAGAACGCACCATATTCGAATACACTTGGTCAAATACAGCTCCTATCGGATTCATGACCGGTGTCATTTACGACAACCATGTAGGTTACTACGCACGCATTCAGAGATCGGATTTTTCAAACGACAATTTGGTTAACGAAGGTTCCGACTACTGGCAAGGCAGCCGTGCAAGTTTGACCATGGGACCTATCTTCGCATTGGCCAACGGCTTTGCGATACACGGTGGATTGGGTGCCGGCCGATACAGACCAAACCTCACATTGGAAAATAAAATCGGATTTGAGGCCGAACTCGGAGCCAGCCTGTATCTGGGCCCTGTATCATTGTCGGTAGGTCCGCACTGGTGCGACATCGGCGGTGACAATAGTTTCCTCGACTGGAACATCGGAGCAGGCTTGGCCTTGAGAGATCTTTATGACATGAAGTACTACAGCGACTTTGTCACAATGATAAAATACACCTATACAGCTGGAGCTCCTGTCGGATTTGAACTCGGCGGCATAATGGGTGTGCCTGGAATGTACTTTGGTATGCAGTTCGGTGAAAACCGATTCAACACATCCTTGGGTCTGATTCTGTCGACATCAGCATTCTCCCAAGTGCAGTTTGGTGTCGGTACAGGATTCTACTCAAAAGAAGCCGAGGATGAAGTCAAGGTGGATAACACTAAAAAACAGACAACTATCGGTATAGACTTTGAAGTGGAATACAACTTGAATCTCGGACCATTCCCGATATCAGTCGGTACCAAATTGTGCAGAGTCGGATCTGACGAATTCTTTGTCGAAACCATGTTAGGCTTCGGTATCTTAAGATCGAACGGCAAATTCTTATTTTTCTAGGATATAAATAATAAAAACGATTTAATATGTTTAATAAAGATTTCTATGTTAAAAACAGAGCGGCCCTGAAAAAGCTGATGAATAAAGGCATTGCGGTGTTTGTGGCGAACGATGAGGCATCGATGAACTACCCTGACAACACCTATCATTATCGTCAGGACAGCAACTTCGCATATTTCTTCGGATTGAATCACCCTGATCTGGTCGGCGTTATCGACTTCGAGTCGGGCGAAGAAATCCTCTTCGGCCAGGAAGTCACAATCGACGATGTGATCTGGTGCGGTCCGCTGCCGTCGTTGCCTGAGCAAGGCGATATGATCGGCATCAAAGACTGCCGCGACATCAACCGCTTCCCGGAATACATCCGCCAGATGATGGAGAAAGGCCGCATGATTCACCTTACCCCTACCTATCGTGGCGATCAGACCATAAAAATCGCCAACTACATGGACATCTGCACCAGCGAGGTGAAAAATTACGTCAGCCAGCTTTTGATTGAAGCCATCGTGAGCTTACGTGAGATTAAGAGCGACATCGAAATTAAGGAGATGGAATATGCTGCCGACACCGCTTATTACATGCACACCACAGCCATGAAGATGTGTAAGCCGGGCGTCATCGAACAAGAGATCAGTGGCACCATCGAAGGCATCGCCATCGCTCGCGGCGGCATAGTATCGTTCCCTAATATCGTCAGCATGGACGGCCAGACCTTGCACAACCACAACCACGGCGGCGTTTTGAAAGAAGGCCGCATGATGGTTTGCGACTGCGGTGCCGAGACAGGCAACTATCTGGACAGCGACTTCACACGCACCACACCTGTGGGCGGCAAGTTCAACAGCCGTCAACGTGACGTTTACGAAATCGTGCTGAAAGCCAACATGGAAGTGGCAAAACAGACCAAGCCGGGCATCCGTTACATGGAGATGCACAAGCTCGCCGCCCGCACCCTCATCGAAGGATTGCAAGGCATAGGCTTGATGAAAGGCAACGTCGACGACGCGTTGGCAGCCGGCGCGCATTATCTGTTCCAGCCTCACGGCCTCGGTCATATGCTCGGCATGGATGTGCACGACATGGAAGGCCTCGGTGAAGTCAACGTGGGCTACAACAAAGAGACTCCACGCTCAACACAACAGGGCTTCAGTTGCCTCCGCTGCGGCAAGGTACTGAAACCGGGCTTCGTGGTAACCGACGAGCCAGGCATCTATTTCATCCCGACCTTGATCGACATCTGGAAAGCCGAAGGAAAACATAAGGATTTCATCAACTACGACAAACTCGAGTCATTCAAGGACTTTGGCGGCATCCGCATCGAAGACGACCTCCTCATCACCGAGACAGGCAACCGCATCTTGGGCAAACCGATTCCGAAGACCGTGGAAGACGTTGAGAGAACCTGCGCTGAAGCACGCGAATGGATAAGAATTCCTGGAATCTTCTAAATAAATGAAAAGACTTCTTGTCTTATCGTTTCTATTGATATCGACGATATCGTTGGTCGGGCAGACTCTTGATGTAGAGCGTCTGCCCGACCTTAATATACCTCGCGCCGGACATAACGTGTTTTATGCCAACGGCGAGCTTACAGTGGTTGGCGGCCACACCTCCGGTTTTGTGATGACGCCAACAGCCGAATATTTCAGCAATGGCGCATGGCATCTGATTTCTACGGTTTATAATCACGACGACGGAATGGCTGTGGTTATGAGTGACGGCCGCAGAGTGCTTCTCGCGGGAGGTCACGACAAGAACCTCGGCATCGGACAGAGCTTCGAAGCGGAGATGTATAATAGTGCAACTCACACCTTTGAAGGCTTCGGCAGCCTCCAGCGCAGCAGAGCGCTGGCGCAAGGCGTAGAACTCGCCGACGGACAGGTGCTGATAGCAGGCAACCATAAAGACAACGATTGTTTTGAGATATTCGACGGCAAGAAATCTTTTAGTTTTGTTAAAGACGTTACAATATGGCGGTCAGCGCCTTATCTTTTGCCAATATCGGATAATGATGTGATGGCTTTCGGCTCCGTCTGGCGCGGACGTTTCGAGCCTTGTGACACCGTCGACCGTCTGAATGGCGAGCCGTTCACCGTGCCGCTGCTGAATGATTGGATGCCGTTTTTGTACGACCAAAACAACCATGCCAACGAGTCGTTTATCGGAGATGCAGCCGCTGGCGACTATTCCTATCTAATTGCGGCGTATAACAATGGCGGCGAAGTTGCTTTCATTCACATAAAAGACACCGTTTTTTCGCTTTTGCAGACCACAATTCCAGTGCCGGCGATATCGGAATACGGCAGAATAAAGTACAACCGCCCTGCTATAGCCGACCGAAGGGCAAAACGTGCTTATCTGGTTGGCAATGACTCGACAAACCGTGTTTATGTTGTGGCTGTTGAATACGCCAAACAGCCGGCACCGATTACCTTATATAATATTGGCCAGTTGGAAGATTTTGGCGACGCCACCCCTATTCTGACACCCGACGGCGACCTTATCGTCGCAGGAGGCATCATCGACGACAACTTCGCGCCTTTGGCTTCGGTGTGGCTGCTGCATACCGGCACCGAAAAGGCTTTGGTCACTGCTGAAACAAGCCGCTATCCGGCATGGCTATGGGTGCTTGGCGGACTTCTGCTCGTGCTGGCCATTGTCGCGGCAATCCGCTATGACAGGAAGCATCGCTCCAAACCTGAATCAGACGCCGCAGCTGACGAGTTGACGGCTCGCATTGTCCAACTGATGGAGACACAGCGTCTTTACCTTAATCCCGAATTGAAAGTCAACGATGTGGCTAAGGTTTTGGGTGTGCATCGCAACACCGTTTCGGCCTGCGTCAACGCACACAAAGGCTGTTCGTTCAACCAATTCATCAATGATTATCGCGTTGAATACGCCAAGAAACTGCTTCGCGAAACTAACGAAATCAAGATTTCCCACATCTGCCACGAGGCCGGTTTCGCCACCGAGAGCACTTTCTTCCGTGCCTTCAAAGCCTCCACAGGAATGACTCCGAAGGAGTGGGCTGAAAAAAATTGAAAAAATTTTAAGTTTCAGTATCTCTGTTTAAAAGTTTTTATCTATTTTTGCATTACGGAATTTCCGTAACGGAAAATATGTAATGACATTTTTAAAAATTTAATATAACAATTATGAAAAAAAAGATTGTAAACCCCTTTATTTGCCAAGGTTACGATGGGCCAGATTATTTTTGCGACCGTATTGAAGAAACAAAAACTCTGTCTTCAACACTCTATAACGGACGAAATATTACACTAATTTCACCCCGCAGATTGGGCAAAACAGGGCTTATTTGGAACACTTTTCACCAGATAAAGACAGAAAACAAGGATGCCATTTGCATCTATATCGATATTTTCCCGACAAAAAACCAGAGTGAGTTGGTACGAATGCTCGGCACGGCTGTTCTCAACGCGACGCTCTCCAAAACCCGAATGCTTGGTCGAAAAATTCTCGATGTGTTTGCCTCATTGCGCCCGGTTGTCGGTGTTGATCCTCTTACAGGAATGCCCAACGTGTCGGTAAGTGTCGAACCATCGGAATCGGATATAACCATACGCAATATTTTCGGTTATCTCAACAAGATGCAATGCGAGGTATTTATTGCTATCGATGAGTTTCAGCAAATCAACGAATATCCTGAACCAGGCACCGAGGCTTTGCTGCGCTCGCATATTCAATTCGCCCACAATGTGCATTTTATTTTCTCGGGCAGCAAACTGCATCTTATGTCAGAAATGTTCACTTCGCCTAAGCGTCCTTTCTATCAAAGCACTGATATTATTAATTTAACCCAGCTTGATGAAGAAACATATTACCAGTTTGCCAACAGCTTTTTCGAAGCTAAAAAAGGCAGTCTGAGTCGAGAGATTTTCCATGAACTTTACAGTAAATTTGACGGTTACACTTGGTATATACAGTCAGTTTTAAACAGATTTTACGAGCAATACAAAATTGTTTCATCGCTTTCTCAGCTTAATGAAACCATACTTGCCGTTGTAAAAAGCAAGTCGCCGCAATATGAAAGCATTGTGCTTCTCCTAACCGAAAATCAGTTTGAGCTATTGCGTTCTGTTGCGATGGAAGGCATCGTTGGGCAACCGTTAAGCAAGGAGTTTATCAACAAATACAAGTTATCAGGAGCCAGCAGTGTCAAAACAGCCTTAGATGTGCTCAACGACAAGGAACTTTTATATCGTCTGCCAGAAGGATATATGGTTTATGACCGCTTCATGGATCAGTGGCTTAAGCGAATATTTTAACAATTTTACTTGCAATTTACAAAAACGACTTGCAATTTGCATTTTGCAAGTCGATTTTTGACATAAAGCGTTGATAATTCGATGCTTTCCATTATTTTTGCACTTCCTACAATTAAAAAATCAATTAAGTACTAATATGAAAACAAGAATTTTTATCCTTTCAATGATTGCGCTGTGCTGCATGACGATGGCACAGGCCCAGAAAACCGATGTGATGACCGCCACCCTGCAACATGGCGACAACGTGACCGTATTCACAACCCAGACAGCCTTTGCCAATGCATACGCTGCTGCCGTTGATGGCGATGTGATTACACTTTCACCAGGACAATTTAACGCGACAAACCTCACCAAATCGGTAAACATCTATGGTTCAGGCTTTGAAGAAAATGAAACCGATGGTACAGGCATTACCCAAATCAATGGTAATCTGTCTATTGGAGTGACTGATGCAACCTTGAGCAATGTGCATATTGAGGGTGTATATTTCTATGATTACGTTAGTAATAACGCATCTTCCCCTCTGACAAATGTAACTATCAAAAAATGTAGTTTTAGACGTGAATTAAGTATTCGCAGTGAAATCACAAACGTAACTTTCTGCGATTGTTATACTTGTTCCATTTACGGTCTCTCTGATATTATGGCCAACAAATTATTGGTGACAAATTGTTATGTTAACGGGTGCGTGAAATGTTTCAAATCGGGTAGCACGGTACTCATTGATCATTGCATTATTACTGGTTACATTGCTGCGTATGAGAACGGCAATTTACCTAATGATTTAGTTTATTCAGCTTTTACATGGAAAAACTGTGTTTTCACATTCTGGGGATCTACTACCTACTGGAGTAATTGGCAATATAATAGAATTGGCGTAGGTGGTACCGCTTATAATTGTATTTACAGAGATAGTATGGGCAATGTTTCTTTTAATACATATGACCTCATACAAGTTGAAAGGGGTACCCAAATTTTCGGCGACGCTAACAATGATACATATTCCCCAACCAGAACCTTTACACTGATAGACCCAACATGGCTTGGCACGGATGAGACACCAATTGGCGTCAGCGGAGGCAACTATCCTTGGAACAAAGTGCCGGCAACACCTGTAGTGAAAAGCCTGCAGCTTGATGTTGATGGCACAAATCTGAATGTAACTTTCGATGCGGAGACCCGCTAACCATTATTTGCAAACGACTATGAACAGACTAAGAAGCATAATGCTCGCTGTCGCCACTGTCGTCTGCACGACGATGATGGCACAGACACCGAACGCCATCACCCAGCAGCTCTATTGGCTGGATGGTGACATCAGTTCGGCACAGGCAGTGACATCAACAGTTGATATATCCGGCCTTTTGCCAGGATTACACTCCTACTCCATTCGTGTAAAAGACTCAAACGGGCTTTGGAGTTCGATAGTTACCAAGTATTTTGTCATTCCTTATAATGAGCCAACGGCAACCGCCATAGCTCAGCGTGAATATTGGATCGACGGCAACGTGGCAGCTCGTACTGCACTCGGTGAATCGCCAGCGGTCATTTCTATTGGCAGTCTTTCGTCGGGTCTGCACTCGCTTACCGTTCGCGTGAAAGACGATGCCGGTCGGTGGAGTTCGGCTGTAACCAAATATTTCATCATACCATCGGCAACGGAATCATCGAGCGTGGCTATTGCCCGATACATGTACTGGATTGACGGCAATGTGGCGAACTGTGTGACGGGCAACGTTACCGGCAGCGCCATCGGGATAGACTTCTCGGCACTCTCAGAAGGCACCCATACGCTCAGCTGGCGAGTGAGCGACACCAAAGGCGCTTGGGGCATGGTGAAAACAGAGACATTCACCTATTCTAACCTCACCGCAGCAGGCGACTGGAACGTAGCCACTAACTGGAATACCGGCGTTGTGCCAGCAGCAGGCACCGATGTCACCATCGCGGCTGACATCACCATCCCGAGTGATTATGTCGCCAACGCAGGCAACATCACCATTGCCGATGGAGGCAGTCTCACCATTGCCGACGGCGGACAGCTTTTCTGCAACAACTCGGTGGCTGCGACAGTGAAGAAATCAATTGCCGATGCCGATGCAAAAGATGCTAAAGATCACTGGTACACAATTTCAGCCCCAGTTCACACTGACGATTACAATTATGTAACAATCGGCAACGAAACAACTGTCAACCTCACCAACAATGGCGCTTACGACATGTTTGCATACGAAGAGTCAACTCACACTTGGCTTAACCAAAAAGAAGGAAACGGAGCAACTGGTTTTGATAAAATGTACGCAGGTCAGGGTTATATGTACCGCAATTCAGGCAATGAGCTTTCTTATGTTGGCAACACAACCGTTGGCCCAGTCAATATAGCCTTGTCTTACACATCAACCCTCGATGTCGAAGATCTTAGAGGTTTCAACCTCATCGGCAATCCTTACACACACAGCATAGCTAAAGGCTCAGGCAAGGCTATTGACAATTCCAAGCTCTCAACCGGTTGCTATGCATTAACAAATTCTGGTACATGGACTATAATTGAAGATGGCGCTGAGATTAAACCAAATCAAGGTATCCTTGTTGAGGTATCAGAAGCTGTCGCAGATTTCCAAATCAAAGACATTAATTATGTAACTCCTGATCCCGGAAAATTCAAGAACGACAATATCAAATTCATTGTCGAGAGTTCTGAATATTCAGATGCCGCTTACGCATGGTTCGACAAAGGCATAGGCTTAACAAAAATCAACCATCGTAATGAAAACGCTCCTATGCTCTACATCCCTCAGGATGACAACAACTATGCTATCGCGACGATGACAGACGACACCAAGGTGTTTGGTCTCAACTTCAAGGCCGCTACAGCTGGCAAGTACACCTTGAGCTACAAAGCCACAGGCGATTACAACTATCTCCACGTCATCGACCGCCTTACAGGCGCCGATGTCGATATGCTGCTCGAAGGTGAATACAGCTTCATCGGCACTCCGAAAGACAGCGAGAATCGTTTCATCGTCCATCTTGAATACATGCCTAACTACGGCGAAGGCGACAACGACATCTTCGCTTACCAGAGCGGCAGCGACATCTACGTGAGCGGTCAAGGCGAATTGCAAGTATTCGACATCACCGGCCGCCGCGTGATTAGTACAACAATCAACGATGCAGAATCAATCAGCATTCCTGCACAAGGTGTTTACATCTTCAAACTGAATGAGAAAGCCCAAAAAATTGTTGTAAGATGACGAGAGAAAAATTCGAAATGATAAAAAAGAAAGAAAACAGATGAAAAAGATATTATTTGCAATCGCTATATTTTTGATGCTTGGTTTGACAGCCAACGCTCAAGGTAAAAAAGACGCATTCTTCAACAGTGGCTGGGATAATGACGATTATTATCGTGGCACTGGTAACGGTGTATTCCCGGCCGTTCTCGGTGGACAACTTGGTGGTTTAACCGGCGACCAAAACGCCCCTATCGGTAGCGGATTGCTAATCCTCACCGCATTAGGAGCAGGATATGCGATAAAACGTCGGAAAAAGTAATTTTATCAGCAATAACGGTTTTGACAAATTCGTATAAATAGCCGCGGATGATTTCTGCGGCTATTTTATTAAACTTTTTCTTTCTATTTAACAAACAATTTGTATATTTCCAACCGATTTACAGAATCAGAAAACAAAAAGCATCGTAAAATTTATTAATCAAAGATGAGATTCGTTGAAAACGAACTGGGAATGAAATGTGTAATAAATTTAAAAATGTATAATATGAAAACAAATGAATTGTCAATTTATGATGAAGATTATTTAAAATCAAAGATTTACATCATCAGAGGGGTTCAAGTGATGATTGATGCTTTATAAGATTATTATTGATAATTTAGAGAATAATCCGATACTTCGGTTGTAATAGGTGGTCTAAATGTTTCCGAGGTAAGATATGAATTTTTGTTGTATGGAGCGCAAAATCACGCCGTCTGCAGCTCCTTTCCCATTTCATGTAATGCTTTACGGATCTGATCCAGGCGTTGCTCGCTGGGTTTGGAGATACCATAAATATAGCGTGCCAATAGGCTTTTGTTGATGCCGATGGCGTTGGCGACCTCAGAAACGTTCAGCCACGGAAATAGGTATAAAATTTATACCTAAGTGTTTTTTTGAAAAATTTTTTATTCTTATCTATAAAAACTGAAATAGTTTGTTAAATTTGCGGTTGCATATACGATATAGTTAGCAAGATTAATTCTTATAATTTGCCCTCAAAAAAACGTTTTGAACTGATGGTAAATATTATCAATCAATCTCAAGCAGATTTAATTGTTTTTTGCGGTCATACATTAAAAGATAAAAATGATCTTTGTGTGGGTAATCAAGGTAAAATGGAAAAACGAAGAGAGCTTTTAAGTGCTAATAACAGATATTATCTATCTGTGAGTCAAAATGGTACAAAATCAAGAAAAGATAATAAATATTTGATATCTATGAACAGTCGAAGTTTACAATATTCATTTTACAATGGTTTCGCATTCATGGAAATTGATAATGAATCAACTAACGATTACCAAAAACGATTGTTTGAATTGTAAACTATTTGGATAAACTATGAAAGTTATATAAATCTAAATATGGAAAACGAAATGAAGTTTTGTCAGAGTTGCGGAATGCCTCTGAATGAACATGTTTCAGGCACAAACGCCGATGGCAGCAAGAATGAGGATTATTGCATGTATTGCTATCAAAATGGCAAGTTTTTGCAAGATTGCACAATGGATGAGATGATTGAGCATTGTGCGCAGTTTGTCGATGAGGTCAATAAAGGATTGCCTCAGCCTATCACTAAGGAGGAATACATCGGTCAGATGAAGATGTATTTTCCGCATTTGAAACGTTGGCGTAAAGAATTGACTATTTCTGACGATAAAATGCCTGAAAACCCGGCTTTGGCTGGCGTTAAGGAGCTTATTGCCAAGATGGCAGACACGTTGCCTGTAGCGTATATTTCTTCGGTTGATGAAGAAGGATATCCTTGCACAAAGGCGATGCTGGCGCCGAGAGTCCGTGAAGGCGTTAAGGTGTTTTATTTCACTACCAACACTTTCTCGTTGCGTGTTGCTCATTACAAAGCAAATCCGAAGGCCAGCATATATTTCTGCGATGAAAAAGGCTTCAAAGGCATGATGCTTCGAGGCACGATGGAGGTTCTTACCGATGCCAAAAGTAAGGAAATGATATGGCACGAGGGCGACGAGCAGTACTATTCTGGCGGCGTCACCGACCCTAACTATTGCGTTCTGAAATTCACTGCCACAGATGGCCGTTTCTATAGCGATTTCTATCCCCGCAGTTTTGTTCTTTAAGGGATGCAAATTGATTACTATACAATAAGAAATAAGGAAAAAGAAATGAATATCCGTTTGGAACAACCTGAAGATTACCGCGAGGTGGAAAACCTTACTCGCGATGCTTTCTGGAACGTCTATCGTCCGGGATGCACCGAACATTATGTGCTAAATCAATATAGAAACAATCCTGATTTTATCAGGGAACTGGATTTCGTGATGGAAGAAGACGGCAAAATCATCGGTCATGTGATGTTTTCGAAGGCTGAAATCGTCCTCGACGACGGCACTCGTTTCCCGTCGTGGACTTTCGGACCAATCAGCATCCATCCTGAATATAAGAGGAAAGGCTACGGTTTGAAACTCTTGAACCACGCACTTGAAAAGGCCAAGAAAATGGGTGTAGGCTTGCTCCAGATGGAGGGCAACATCGATTTCTATCGCCATGCGGGCTTCGACCTCGCCAGTAAACTCCGCATCCACTACCACGAGATGCCGAAGGACGACGAGGTGCCGTTCTTCCTTGCGCAAGAGCTGATTCCAGGCTATTGGGGCGACCGCGAAGGTACTTATTGTCCGCCAAAAGGATATTTCGTCGCTGATGAAAACCCCGATGCTTTCGAGGCATACGAGGCCACATTCCCCGAAAAGGAAAAACTGAGATTGCCGGGACAACTGGGATGCGAAGAAGAATTTTAAATGATGAATCCTATTGCCATACGTCTTCTTAATCAGCAACTTGCAGCGCCGCAGTTTAGTGACCCTGCCGAGGTGATCGGCCATTTGGGTGCCATGCAGGCGCAGGAGTACCGTCTGATGCGGTGGGCGGTGGAGATGCGCACCAAGAAGCCGTCGGCAAAGGCTTTCAATAAGGCATTTGATAGCGACGAGATTGTCAGACTTCATTTGATGAGAGGTACGTGGCAGTTGGTCGTAAAAGAAGATTACTGGTGGATGCTCGACCTCTGCGCACCGAAGGCCATCACCGTCACCAAAGGCTGGATGCACAGCAACAAAATCGACATTCCCGATGAGGAATACCTGAAAATTAGGAAGATTCTGGCGCAGACCGCCGCCGACAAAAGAAGCGTCACCAAAGAGGATTTCGTGCAGGCATTGACTGAAAAAGACATCACGATGGACGACCACCGCCTTTCGTATCACATCCGAATGGGCGAGTTCACAGGAACGCTGTGTAGCGGCGACTTACAGCCGATGAAAGCGACATATGCGCTTGCCGAGAACAAAGTCGGACCTCGCAAGACTATAGACCGCGACGAGGCCCTGATGCGCCTGGCAAAGAAATATTTCCAGAGCCGTCAGCCAGCTACGTTGGAGGATTTCGTGTGGTGGTCGGGACTCGGTATCAACGACTGCCGAAAAGGCATCGAATTATTGGGCGATTACCTGCATCTCGAAAAATGGAAACGTCGCGAATTCTATCTCACCGACGACTGCCGCACCCGTGGCTTCCGCAAAGGTCAGTATCTGCTGATTCCGCCTTACGACGAGTATCTTATCGGTTACAAAAGCCGCGATATCGTGCTCCCTGCTGAACACCGTCATCATGCCCACAACAACAGCGGCATCTTCCAGCCAATCATCGCCCACGACGGCGTCATTTGTGGCAACTGGTCACCTTTCAAAGAGGATTGCCAGGTGTCGTTTTTCGAGGGCAATTTTGATGCTGAAGATGTTCAGGAAGCATGGCAAATATATTTAAAATTTAAACAGAAATAACAATGAATTGGACAATTATAATCATCGAAACAATCTGGGGTATGTTGATAGGACTGATACCTTGCCTTGTCGGAGCTGGAATTTATGCTTGGTTAATGTGTTAAAGTAGAAAGCATTACAATCTGAAGTCTTTTGTCCTCTTTCAAAAATTTTTTAAAAAAGACTGACATTTTGTCAGAATTTTGTATCTTTGCAGTTTGTACACTAGAAAATAAATTCATCATCATGAAAATATCATATAACTGGCTTAAGCAGTATATTCAGTGCGATTTACCGGCTGAAGAATTGGGAAAAACATTGACCGGAACAGGTCTGGAAGTTGAAGACATGACACGTTATGAGTCGGTGAAAGGCGGCTTGAAAGGCGTCGTCGTCGGCAAGGTGCTCACCTGCATCGACCACCCGAACTCCGACCATCTTCATATCACCACCGTCGACGTGGGCGAAGCCGAGCCTCTGCATATAGTGTGCGGCGCCCCTAACGTGGCAGCCGGACAGAAAGTCCTCGTGGCAACAATAGGTTGCGAGCTGTGGAGCGGCGACGAGAGCTTCACCATCAAGAAAGGCAAAATCCGCGGCGAGGTGTCGGAAGGCATGATTTGCGCCGAAGACGAGCTCCAACTCGGACCATCACACGAAGGCATCATGGTGCTTCCTGACAACTACGAGGTGGGCAAGCCTGCCTCATTCTACTTCCCTGTTGAAGAAGATTTTACTTACGAAATCGGCCTCACCGCCAACCGCTCGGATGCCACATCGCACATCGGCTGCGACCGCGACATCGTGGCTGCCTTGAACCATAAAAACAACACACGTCAATATAAGATTGAACGTCCGTCAGTGGATGCTTTCAAAGTTGAAAACACCTCAAACAACATCGAAGTCATAGTTGAAGACACCAAAGCCTGCCCACGCTACACTGGCGTTACAGTCAGCGGCGTGAAGGTCGGCCCGTCACCGGCTTGGCTCAAGCATCGTCTTGAGGCAGTCGGTTTGCGCTCAATCAACAATATCGTCGACATTTCAAACTACGTCTTGATGGAAGTCGGACAGCCTCTGCACATATTTGACGCAGATAAAATAAAAGGCAAAAAGGTGATAGTGAAATGCCTGGCCAAAGGCACTCCTTTCGTTACATTGGACGGAGTTGAGCGCAAGCTTAGCGACACCAACCTTATGATTTGCAATGCCGAAGAGCCTATGTGCATAGCCGGCGTGTTCGGTGGCCTCGACTCGGGAGTAACAGAAGAGACAAAGAACGTCTTCATCGAGAGCGCCTACTTCAACCCCACTTCAATTCGTAAGACAGCCCGTTTCCACGGACTGCAGACCGATGCCAGCTTCCGCTTTGAGCGTGGTTGCGACCCCAATATCACACCATACGCCCTGAAACGCGCCGCATTGCTGGTGAAGGAACTTGCAGGCGGCACAGTGTCATCTGAGGTGAAAGACGTGAAAAACGGCGACTTCACACCAGTACGCGTGCAGTTCAAATTCGATTATCTCAACAAGATTGCAGGTCAGGAGATAGAAAAAGAAGCAGCTGTGAATATTCTGAAAGACCTTGATTGTCAGGTGATTGAACTCACCGACGCATATGTCACAGTTGATATTCCGACATGCAAAGTCGACGTTTATCGTCCAGCTGACCTTGTCGAGGAAATCTTGAGAATCTACGGCTACGACAACATCGCCATACCATCGAAGATTAACGCCAGCCTCAACGTCAACAACAAGCCTGACAAGGAAAAGATTCAAAAAGAAATCTCAATAATGCTGGCAAGCAACGGTTTCTACGAGATTATGAACAACTCTCTTACGAAATCGGCTTATGCCAAGGAACTCGACAGTTTTGACGAGACTCACAACCTGAAGATCATGAACCCGTTGAGCTCCGACCTCGACGTGATGCGTCAGTCGTTGATGTTCGGCGGCTTGGAAAGCATAGCACGCAACCAGAATTTCAAAGTCTTCAACATGAAATTCTTCGAATTCGGCAATGTCTACGCTTTCGATCCCGACAAGAAGCCAACCGACAACAATCCTCTTAACCCGTACAGCGAAAACTATCGCCTCGACCTTACCATTACAGGCGACAACCAAGAGGAGTCGTGGAACGGCAAACCGCAGAGCCTCACATTCTTCGATCTCAAAAAATATGTACTCGGAATCATCAGCAAGGTGGGCATAGACACCGAGAGTTTGGAGATGACCGAAGGCCATGAGTCGCATTACGATTATTCAATTGTTTATTCATTGAATAACAATGCTTTGGTAACACTTGGAAAACTTAGCGCCAAGACTTTGAAACTGTTCGACGTGAAAAAGGAAGTGTATCACGCAAGTTTCGATTGGGATGCCATTTTGAAAATTGTGAAAGGCCTTAAGACAATCAGCTTCACCGCTTTGCCGAAGTTCCCAAGCGTACGCCGCGACCTCGCTCTGGTCATGGACAAGACCGTGACATTCGAACAAGTTAAGAAAGTCGCTGTTGCAGCTGAAAAGTATATACTCAAATCGGTGAATTTGTTCGATATCTACGAAGGTGACAAGATTCCGGCAGGAAAGAAGCAATATGCGGTCAGCTTTACATTGCAAGACACGCAGAAGACTCTCACCGACAAGGTTATCGAAAAGACAATGTCAAAGATTCAGCAGGCAATCGAGCAACAACTTAATGCCACCTTGAGATGACAGATATCCAAGTCATAAAACAACGTTTTGGTATCATCGGCAACGACCCGAGCCTGAATCGCGCCATCGAAGTGGCAGTGCAAGTAGCCGCCACCGACCTGACCGTTTTCATCAATGGCGAGAGTGGCACTGGTAAAGACGTGTTTCCGCAGATAATTCACCAGAACAGCAGCCGCAAACATGGTCCTTACTTCGCCATTAACTGCGGAGCCATTCCCGAAGGAACCATCGACTCGGAGCTTTTTGGTCACGAAAAGGGTTCATTCACAGGAGCTTACGACACCCGCAAAGGTTATTTTGAGGTGGCTGACGGCGGCACTCTCTTCCTCGATGAGGTGGGCGAGTTGCCTCTTGCCACACAGGCTCGCTTGCTAAGAGTTTTGGAAAACGGTGAATTCATCAAAGTGGGTTCGTCGAAAATACAAAAAACCAACGTGCGCGTGGTGGCTGCAACCAATCTCAATATTCCTGTTGCCATCGAGAAAGGTCGCTTCCGCGAAGACCTCTATTACCGCTTGAACACTGTCCCGATTCACATTCCGGCACTGCGCGAGCGAAAGGAAGACATCAAGCTTCTGTTCCGCAAGTTTGCGTCAGACTTTGCCGAAAAATACCACATCCCGGCCATTCAACTGACACGTGAAGCCCTCACCATGCTCGAGGAATACCGTTGGGACGGCAACATCCGCCAGCTGAAAAACGTTACCGAACAGATTTCAATCATCGAGCCTGATCGTCTGATAACACCTGACATTTTGAAAAACTATCTGCCTGTGCAGACCGTTTTGCCGGCCATTTTCAAGGACGAAAGCAAAGCCGACTCGATATCGGAACGCGACCTGCTGTACAAGGTGCTGTTCGATATGCGCAAAGACATAACCGAGCTGCGCAAGACAGTCGACGAGCTGACATCAGGCAAGATTCCTACCGCGACGCCTATCAACGCCACGGTACTCAATCCATCGCAGCATGAGCATATGGTGGAATACGACAACACACAGGATGTGGAGGTTGAGTATCTGCAGGACAAGGCAACCGCCGACAGCCTGTCGTTGCAAGACAAGGAAAACGAGGTGATTTGCAAGGCTTTGCGCAAGCACAACGGCAAACGCAAAGACGCCGCCAACGAACTCGGCATCAGCGAACGCACGCTTTATAGGAAAATCAAGGAATACGATATAAAAATGTGACGCTTCGCATAATGTGTTAAATTTGAAAAATATGTTGAAACGGATTAACACCTTATTAATATTATTGGCGGTTCTGGTGCTGACCGGCTGCGGCGTGTATTCATTTACAGGCGCAAGCATTCCGGCAGAAGCCAAAACTGTGTCGATACAGCATTTCCCCAACAACGCCAATTTGGTGAATCCTTTGCTCAGCGACATGATTACCAACACATTGCGCGATTATTTCATGAATCAGACTTCGCTGAACGAGGTGCCAAACGACGGTGATTTGGCAATCGAAGGCGAGATTGTAGACTACAAGACCTCTCCAACCGCCATCACCGGCGACCAGATAGCGGCTTTAAACCGTTTGACAATCACTGTAAACGTCAGGTTTTACAATAGATTCGACGAATCTAAGAATTTCGAGCAGAAGTTTTCGCAATACGAAGACTATCCTAGCGCTCAAGACCTGAACTCTGTACAGGAGACACTCATCACCACAATCTGCGACAAATTGTGCGAGGATATATTCAATAAAGCGGTAGTGAACTGGTAGATGGACAACACAAGGCTGACACGATTGATGGAACATCCCGATCTTATTGACAACGAGGATGTAAGCGAGCTGGAGGCGTTGGCGAGCCAATACCCTTATTTTACAGCGGCTCAAGTGTTGCTTGCTGTAGGTATGACCCGCACTCAGCACCAAAACGCGGCATCTCAGCTACATCTGGCAGCCGCCATGACACCCAACCGCAACACATTGCGCATCAAGTGCATGCAGTTGCCCGACGAGTATGTCGCACCTGAGCCGACCGTACTTATTCCTGAAAAAACCATTCTCATACCGGAAATAGACCTTGGGGGCTCGTCAGAAGATCTCAACCGCGAAGTGGCTCTGCTCGAAGAGAAGAAAAAAACACTCGACGAACTGATGTCGATAATCGAAAATAAAATCGCCGAGCTGGAAAAGGCCAAAGCAAAAGCCAAAAAATCGGAAAAGAAGCTTTCAAAAGCCGAAATTATCGACAAATTCATAGCCGAAAATCCGACAATCTCGCGTCCAAAACAAGAATTTTTCAACCCGATTTCGGCTGCACAAGAGTCGGTTATCGATCAAGAAAATATTGTAAGTGAAACATTAGCAAGCATTTACGAGCAACAAGGCTATTTCGGAAAGGCAATTTCAATTTATGAAAAATTAAAGTTGAAACATCCAGAAAAAAGTATTATCTTTGCGGCTCGAATTGAAGAGTTAAAAAATAAGTTAAACAATTAATATTTAATAAGATGTACGTAACAGTTTCAGTATTGATCCTTATCGTCAGTTTTTTGATGATGTTGGTAGTTTTGGTTCAGAACTCAAAAGGTGGCGGATTGGCATCAAACTTCTCATCGCACAACCAGATTCTCGGCGTCCGTCAGACCACTGACTTCCTCGAGAAGACAACATGGACACTCGCTATCCTCTTAGTGGTATTCTGCCTCGCATCAAGCGTGACAATTCCAAGAAACGGTGTGCAGGGTGCAGGTCAGGACACACGCATGCGCAGCCAGATTGAAACTCCAATGGCAGCTCCTGCAGCAACACCTGAAGCAGAGACAGCTGAGTAATATCTGAAAAAACAGGACAAAAAATGTCAGAATGTCATACGTTCTGACATTTTTTTGTTATTTGGCAGTAATATTAGCATTGGAATGATTTTTGATAAAAAGTCGGCACAAGATAACAATTAATAAAATATTATATCATGGCAAAATTGAATATCAAACCGTTGGCAGACCGCGTAGTTATTGAGCCGGCTGTCGCTGAACAGAAAACCGCAAGTGGAATCATCATCCCTGATACAGCCAAGGAAAAACCTCAGCAAGGCACAGTAATGGCTGTCGGCCCTGGCACTAAGGACAACCCTGTCACAGTGAAGGTCGGCGACACCGTCATATACGGCAAATACGCAGGCACCGAGTTCCATCTCGACGGCAAAGACTACATGATTATGCGTGAAAACGACATTATCGCTATCATCTAATTTCGTAAATAATTAAAAATCACATAACAATGGCAAAGGACATATTATTCAACCTTGATGCACGCGACGGTCTGAAAAAAGGCGTCGACGCATTGGCAAACGCAGTGAAAGTGACACTCGGACCTAAAGGCCGCAATGTCATTATCGAGAAATCATACGGCGCTCCTCACATCACAAAGGACGGTGTGACAGTCGCTAAGGAAATCGAACTCGCCGACCCGATCGAGAACATGGGTGCCCAGCTGGTGAAGGAAGTCGCTTCAAAAACCAACGACCTCGCCGGTGACGGTACAACAACAGCTACCGTTTTGGCACAGGCTATCGTGGCAACAGGTTTGAAAAACGTCATCGCAGGCGCCAACCCGATGGATCTGAAGCGCGGTATCGACAAAGCAGTCGCAAAGGTTGTTGAATCGCTGAAACAGCAAAGCGAAATCATTGGCGACAACAATGAGAAGATTCAACAGGTGGCTACTATTTCAGCCAACAACGACTCAACCATCGGCTCACTCATAGCCGAGGCAATGGGCAAGGTTAAGAAAGAAGGCGTCATTACAGTTGAAGACTCAAAAGGTATCGAAACATACGTCGACGTCGTCGAAGGTATGCAGTTCGACCGTGGTTACATCTCACCTTACTTTGTAACCGACACAGAGAAGATGGAAGCTGTTTATGACAACCCATACATCTTGATCTACGACAAGAAAGTCAGCGTAATGAAAGACCTTCTGCCAGTGTTGGAGAAGACATTACAGACAGGCCGCGCATTGTTGATCATAGCTGAAGATATCGACAGCGAGGCTTTGGCAACATTGGTTGTCAACCGCTTGCGTGGCTCATTGAAGGTTGTGGCTGTTAAGGCTCCTGGCTTCGGTGACAGACGTAAAGAGATGCTCGAAGACATCGCTATCCTCACAGGCGGCACAGTCATCAGCGAGGAAAAAGGCTATCGTCTTGAAGATGCCACATTGGCAGAACTCGGCTCATGCGACAAGATCACTGTCACAAAAGACAACACAACCATCGTCAACGGTCAGGGTGACAAAGAATCCATCCAGGCCCGCGCAGCTCAGATCAGATCACAGATTGCT
>JAFZXP010000053.1 GCA_017616735.1 Bacteroidales bacterium | reverse complement strand
TACAACATTTCCGGTTGTGTCTTTAATGGGACGATGACTACTTCCGGCAAGTACGATGCCGGCGGATTGACCGGTTGGGGAGGTGCCAGTTCAAACTCAGCGACGATTACTGATTGTCTTTTTGCCGGCACGTATGTTGGCAGTGCCAAATTCCATCCTGTCGGATGTTTTGATGGCAACACCAGAGCAATTAGCAATATGTACTATACGCAAGCACCGAGTGGTGGTATGACAGACGGAGAAACCCATAGTTTTGTTAAGACCACTACTTACAAGGGCGAGCGCGTATATTCTGTTACCGCCGGTACGGGAGTGACCATTACTCCATTAGGCACGCCTGTGACCTCGTATAATGTCAGCAAATTGGATTTGTACGAAACGGACGGCATCGCCTTCAACGGAGTGCGTTACGGCGATCAGGGTGATGTAATTAGCATGAACCTCAGCGGAGCACCTAACTATACCGCTACAACCGGTACGCTTAGCGGTTCAGCGAATCCTTATTCGCTAACCTTGGCGGCTGCAAACAGCGTGATTAACTTTGTGCCTGTTGCATCCGTCACAGTGGGTGAGACAACTACTAACTATCCTACCTTCGCTGAGGCTGTTTCTGCTTGGGAGAACAACAGCACCCTCACGTTGCTGGCGAATGTGGAATATGGTAGTACAATCACGGTTAACAATACCCGTACGCTGGATTTGAACGGTTATGGTATTAAGAGAACAGGTACCGGACGTGTGTTCTATATCAATGGTTCCGGCAACCTAACCATCAACGATAGTAATCCGGATTCTGAGCATAAGTTTACAGTAACAAATGCTTACGGCGATGCCGGTCTGGCAACGCTTGATGAAGCGAGCGGTTCGCTAACCGTCAATGGTGGATATATCACTGGCGGTAACGGCGAAAACGAAGGCGGTGCTATCTATGTGGACGGGCATCTGACTATCAATGGTGGAAATATCATTGGAAATAGAGCTAATAGCCACGGAGGTGCTATTAAAGCCCAGAACGCGAATGCATCAGTAACCATGAACGGTGGCCGAATCTGTTATAACACGTTCGCTTATCAAGGTGCCCTTACAATTGGAAATAGTACATTGCGTCTCTACGGAGGAGAGGTTAGCCATAACCGTTCGTTCGGAAATGGACGCTGGCATACCGGTGGTGTGGATATATGTGGTGGTACGTTCTATCTGCACGGTGCACCGATTATTACCGGTAACTATGGCGGTAATGAGGGTAATACCAACCAGCCTAACGACATCTGCCTGGAACAAAAGGTAACGATTGATGGTGAGATGACCAATACCACACCTATCGGCATTATGATGAATCTGGGTGGATACAATGGCCAGACACGCGGACAGTTTTCCATTGAGAGTGCATCTATTACCAATGAAACGGTAGCTAAATTCACGCCGCAGAACTATCCAAACGATGAGATTGTACGTATAGGCAATGCGCTTTGGGTATGGAATAGCGTTTTAGACACTCAAGGTTCTGTATTTTATCAGGTAACCTATGACAGTCGCGGCGGTAGTGATGTGACTGGTCAGAAAGTGCTCGCAGGTACGACAGCTGCTCAGCCGACAAATCCAACGAAAGCAGGTTGTACATTTGACGCATGGTATAAGGATGCTCTGTTGACGGATGCATGGAATTTCGCTTCGGATGTGGTCACAGCGGCTGTCACGCTGCATGCACGTTATGCAGAAGATGTGGCGTTTCCAATAAGCATCACTGCCACCACAACAGACGCAAAAGGCGGCTGGTATCTCATCTCTTCGCCAATTGGAGCAGTTAACCCATCAAGTGTCAACAATATGACAAGTAACGATTACGACCTCTTCCGTTTCAACCAAAATCCACCACAAAATGGTTCTGGCAATTATCTTGAGTGGGAAAATTGGAATGAGCCGAATTCAGGTTCAATTAACCATAACCATTTCAACCTTGAACCTGGCAGAGGTTATCTCTACGCCAACGACCATAATGTCGAGCTTACTTTTGTAGGAACACCTTACAGCGGAAGCGGCCAAGTCACTTTGGTTCGCAGTAATAGCAATGGTAATACAGATGGCAGAATGTTGGGCTGGAACCTCATCGGTAATCCGTTCGGCGTAACAGCAACCATCAACAAAGATTACTACAGAATGAATAATACAACGCATGCTGAAGTTGTTCCATGTGAAAGTACCGTATCAATTGACCCTATGGAAGGTGTCTTCGTGTATGCTGCGAATAATGAAGAAACCGTAACATTTACAAAAGGCGCTTCTAAACGAGGCGAGAGCAACGAAAACAACATTGTCATCAACCTCAGCGACAATAAAGGCACTATCATCGATCGCGCGATAGTGAGTTTCGACAAGGACCACACTCTGCCGAAATTCCAAATCAGGAACAACAGCACAAAACTTTACATCCCACAAAACGGAGTGGATTATGCAATTGCGTTCGCATATAGAGTTGGAGAATTGCCACTGAACTTCAAGGCTCAAGAAACAGGCGTATACACCCTCAGTTTCAACGGTGAGAATATGACAGGTGTCAGCCTCGTTGATATGATTGAAGGTGCGGTAATCGACCTTAGCGTAAACGACACTTACACGTTTATCGGCACACCAAACGACCGCGAGAACAGGTTTAAACTGGTGTTCAGCTCACCGAACGACTCAAATATCGATATCTTCGCTTACCAAAGCGACAACGATATTGTTGTGAGCGGCGATGGCGAACTTCAGGTGTTCGACGTAACAGGACGAATGGTGATGACCAAGCATGTGAATGGTGTACAGACGATGTGCATGTCGTCTCTGCCAACAGGCGTCTACATTTTCCGATTAAATGAGAAAGCCCAGAAAATTGTTGTCAGATAAAAACAGGAGGAACGAAAAATGAAAAAGATATTATTAGCAATAGCATTTATTTTCACTTTGAGCTTTGGAGTCAACGCGCAGTCTAATACTGACGGTTTCTTGGATTGGGCCGATTCAGATGTAGGTAGAGATGCTAATTGGGCAATAGTTTTTCCAACATCACACTTTACAAATACCGACCAGGATGGAGCTCCGCTTGGCAGCGGTCTGCTGATCCTCACTGCCCTAGGCGCAGGATATGCGGCGGCGCGCAAACGCAAAAAATAATTTGCGACCAACAACTTTCAAGGCGGCATTCATTTTTTGACTGTCGCCTTTTTTGTTTGGTTTTATTAAAATAAAAAAACTAAAGTCTAAGGTCTAAAGTCTAAAGTCTTTTTCTTATCTTTGCAAAAAATAATGTATGCTGATTTCGGCCGTCATAATAACTCATAACGAAGAGCGTAACATCCGTCGCTGCCTCAACTCGGTGCAAGATGTTGCAGATGAGATAGTTGTGGTCGACTCAGGCTCAACCGACGATACCGAAAATATCTGTAAAGAATTTGGCGTGAAGTTCATGCATCAAGACTGGCTGGGCTATTCCGAGCAGAAAAACTTCGCAAATAATCTTGCAACTAACGACTGGATACTAAGCATTGATGCCGACGAGGAGTTGTCGGCAGAGCTGAAAAGCTCTATCAAATCTCTGAAACAAACCGAGCCGTCAGACGATAATGTATTCAGTATGAATCGCTTAACCAACTATTGCGGCCACTGGATCCGTCACTGCGGCTGGTATCCTGATAGGAAGATCCGTATCTGGAATCGCAAAGTGGGGCAATGGCAGGGCGAAATTCATGAAACGATAGAATTTTCGGCTGTAATAAAAGAAACAGTGTTGAAAGGTGATCTGCTGCATTACTCTTTTGCGACAGCCGAAGACTATGAAAATCAGCAGATTAAGTTTGCCAAAATGCGAGGGCAGCATTACTTCATGAAAGGTAAGAAGAATGCCTCGTTTTATATGTGTGTATCACCGGTTTTCAGTTTTGTGCAGCATTATCTTTTTCAGTTGGGATTTCTCGATGGCAAAGACGGCCTTCATATCTGCCATACAACAGCCAAAGCCACAAGATTGAAATACAAAACGCTTAAAGATTTGACCAACAAGAAGTTATGATTAGTTTTGAGAAATATAAACGTGCCGAAAAGAAGGCTTACTGCTTCACTTTCATCATCCCGACTTGGAATAATTTGAAGTATCTGGAGCTTTGCGTGAACAGCATTCGCAAAAATTCGGCTTACGAGCATCAGATAATCGTAGCTATCAATGAAGGTGTGGACGGCACTAAGGAATGGGTTGAAAATCAAGGTCTTGACTATATATATGCGAAAGAAAACATTGGCATCTGCTACGCATTGAACGCCTGCCGCAGCTTAATCGACACTCAATTTGTGTTCTACGCCAATGACGACATGTATTTTCTGCCGAATTGGGATGTGCCGATTCTTGAACGAATCAACCAACTAACTGATAATCAGAAAGATACACATAAGTATTTCATGATTTCCAGCACTTTGATCGAGCCTACTGGAAACAATCCTTGCGTGGTGCATCGCGATTTCGGAACGGATATCGAGACTTTCCGTGAGGCGGAGTTGCTGAAGGAACAGGAAAAACTTGTGCGCAACGACTGGCGCGGAAGCACCTGGCCGCCCAATGTGATGCCGTTGGATTGCTGGGACCTTGTCGGCGGAATGAGCATAGAATTCCATCCTGGCTGGTATTCTGACCCTGACATCTCGCGTAAGCTTTGGCATGCCGGAGTGCGCGATTTTATTGGCGTCGGCAACAGCTTGGTGTATCATTTCGGAAGCAAGTCGACCAAGCGTATGCGCAAAAACCCCGGAAAGAAGATGTTCCAACTGAAGTGGGGCATCAGTTCGGGTACTTTCACCGAAAAATATCTGCACAGAGGCAGCACCGATTTCACGGCAGTGGATGAAGAAAAGTTGCCTAATCAAAACAGTATCAAGCAGTTAATTAAAAGGATTTTTGCTTGTTTTGGGAAATGAATTTAAAATTCAAAATTATATAACAATTAAAAAATTACAATTATGACAAACATCGACAAAGTTAATTTCTCTGGAAAACGCGTCATCGTTCGCGTTGATTTCAATGTTCCGTTGGATGACAATTTCAACATCACCGACGACACCCGTATGCGCGCGGCAATGCCTACATTGCAGAAAGTGTTGAAAGACAACGGCATGCTTATCATCATGTCGCATCTCGGCCGTCCGAAAAAGAACCCTGATCCGAAGTATTCGGTCAAACCATTGGTAAAGCATCTCGAGGAACTCATCGGCAAACCGGTCATCTTCGTTGACGACTGCATGAAGGCCGCTGAGCCTATCAAAGCCATGAAAGCAGGCGAGGTGATGCTGCTGGAAAACCTCCGCTTCTACGCTGAGGAAGAGGGCAAACCGCGTGGCGTTGAGAAAGGCGAGCCTGGCTACGACGAGGCAAAGAAAGAGGTGAAGGCAGCTCAGAAAGAGTTCACCAAGACACTGGCTTCATACGCCGACTACTACATCAACGACGCTTTCGGAACAGCACACCGCGCTCACGCTTCGACAGCTTTGATCGCCGACTATTTCGATGCCGACCACAAGATGTACGGCTATCTGATGGGCAAGGAAGTGGCCGCAGTCGACAAGGTGATGAACGACATAAAACATCCGTTCACAGCTATCATGGGTGGCTCGAAGGTGTCAACAAAGATCGAAATCATCGAAAACCTGCTCACAAAGGTCGACAATCTCATTCTTTGCGGCGGTATGACATACACATTCAAGAAAGCTCTCGGCGGCAAGATCGGTAACTCAATCTGCGAAGACGACAAGCTCGACCTCGCTCTCGATATCTTGGCAAAAGCCAAGGAAAAAGGTGTGAATTTGGTTCTCGCCATCGACTGCGTTGTGGGCGATAAATTCGGCAACGACGCCAACACCCAGATTGTTGACCCAATGAACATTCCAGAAGGTTGGGAGGGTATGGATATAGGTCCGAAAACACGCGAACTCTTCGCTGGAGTTATCAAAGGCTCGAAGACCATCCTCTGGAACGGCCCATGCGGCGTGTTTGAGTTCGACACATTCGCTGCAGGTTCAAAAGCTATCGCAATGGCAATCGCTGACGCAACCAAGACAGGCGCATTCTCACTCATCGGTGGCGGCGACTCGGTGGCTTGCATCAACAAGTTCAACTTGGCCGACCAGGTTTCGTACGTGTCGACAGGCGGCGGCGCATTGCTCGAAGCTATTGAAGGTAAGGAATTGCCAGGTATCGCAGCTATCAAAAAATGAAAAAGTTAGTCATTATAATAGCGTTAATCGTTGGGCTGTGCCCAACGATTAACGCTCAATGGATTAGCCCTGGTAACGGCACCACTTATACTTTTGCCGACTTGGTTGATATTACCGATGGTGTGGTCACAACAGGCGAAAATGGCTACATCGTTCACGCCGACTTGACAATTTCCACTGGCGACGTGCTGGAAATCAACAACCAGACGGCAAGAGTCGATTTTGCCGATGTGCTTGTAACTATCAATGGCTCAATGGTTTGCACCAACACTGGCACCAGAACCAAGTTTTACGGATTGAACGAGTCGAACCATTTCAGCATGCGCTTTGAGAACGCCACCGGCTGCAACGTCAAAAAGATGTATTTTTCGGATGGCGCCGGTATTAAAGTGATTGAATCGGAAGTGACATTTGACGATGTGAAATTTGTTTATTTTACAAGGGATTACTGCAATGCCGTGATCGATATTCTAAATTGCGACCCTGTGATTAGAGACTGTTATTTCATGCTCAACCACGGTGCCGCAATCAGCTCGCCGGCCAACGGACAGGCATCGCCACAGATTTTGAATTGCGACTTCGACACCAATACTACAGATGATGTCAACGCACCACAAATCAACCTCGGACCAGGCGCCGACGACACCATCCGCATTGTTGGCAATGAGGTTTATACTATCATGGCGCAACATTACGTGGGCGGTATTTCAATAGCCGACCTTATGGGCGTCGGCTCAACCAAAGTGCTTTTGAAGGACAATATCGTCAAGGAAAACCGTTACGGCTATAATCAGCAGGGACAGACCATCTCGTCGGTTATCGAAGGCAATCAGTTTATCGACAACGACCATGAGGATAACCCGATGAACGGCGGCAGCGGTATCTCGATTTACGGCACTACCGTCAACAACAAGGCTGTCTTGCGTAACAATTTGATTAGCGGTAACTTATGGGGTATCACGGCAATTTATCAGCATGATATCGATTTGGGAACAGAAGACCAATGGGGCAACAACACCATACACGACAACGGTAACGGAGGCGTGATTTACGACCTGTACAACAACTCGGCCTGCGATATTATGGCTGTGGGTAACGATTGGGGTACAATTGATCAGGAAGTTATTGAGAATCATATATTTCATAAAACCGACGACCCAAGCCTCGGCTTAGTCACATACGTGCCATATGTGGGTTATGACGGCGTGGCGGAAATTCCTGCGGAAACAGTTTCGCAGGACAACTTGATTTATACCCTCGAAGGACGCTGCCTTGGAATCGAGCTTCCTGAGAATTTCCGCGGAGTCTATATCCGAAACGGCAAAAAATTCGTGAAATAAAGCATTGATTTACAGTCATGAAAGTTAAAGAAAAAATATTGAGTTATTATCAAGCCAATCCGTTGGGGCTTATTATACTGGTGGCCTTTGCGGTGCGTTTGGTGGCGGTGCTGTTCTCAAAGGGTTTCGGCATGCACGACGATCATTTTCTGATAATCGAGTCGTCGAAATCGTGGGTTTTGGGCGGCGATTACAACTTTTGGCTGCCATGGTCGCAAAACACCGACCACCCGGTGCCGTCGGGACACAGTTTCTTCTATCCCGGACTAATGTATTTTTTCTTGAAACTGTTGCAAATCATAGGAATAGAATCGCTTAACGTGCAGATGTACCTGGTTCGTCTGTTGCATGCTTTGTGGTCGTTGCTGGTGGTGTACTATGGTTATAAAATCACCGAGAAATACACCAATACCAAAACCGCCAACATAGCGGGCTGGACTTTGGCGCTGTACTTTTTCATGCCATGGATTTCGGTGCGCAACCTGGTGGAAGTGGTGGCGATACCGTTCCTGATGGCGGCAACATGGCTTTACGTTAAGGATGAAAGTCCTAAATGGGGGCGTGTGCTTTGGGTTGGCGTGCTTTTGGGAATGGCAATGTGCGTGCGTTACCAAGTGATGTTTTTCATTGGCGGTTTCGGCTTGGCGCTGCTCATTATGAAGCGCTGGAAAGACGCCATAATCCTGGGTGTGGGCGCGGTACTCAGTTTCAGCGTGATACAGTGTGTCCCCGACCTGATTTTATGGCATCGTCCGTTTGCCGAATTCTGGGAGTATGTTTCCTACAACATGGCCAACTCGACCACCTATTTCAATCAGCCTTGGTACAATTATATCCTTGTTATTCTGGGGCTTACGCTCCCGCCAATCAGTGTTTTCCTGTTTTGCGGATTCTTCTACGAGTGGAAGAAATGGGTGCTTTTCCTGCCGTCGTTCGCCTTTTTGTTTTTCCACAGCCTTTATCCCAACAAGCAGGAAAGATTCATTCTCACTATTATTCCGCTGGTGATTATCATAGGAATTATCGGAATTTATGAGTATTGGGAAAAACTGCGTTTCAAAAAGACATTCAGGGTTTGCCTTTGGATAAGTTTGATTCTCAATGTTATAGCTATTATACCGGTGACTGTCCACTACTCGAAAAAGGCCAGGGTGGAAGCTATGGTTTATCTTTCTAATTATCCTGAAAGCGAGTATTATATAATTGAAGGAATGCTTTCCAACGGCGTCAGAATGCCGGTGGAGGCTTATGCCGACCATCTGTTCAAAGGCCACGAGGAGGTGCACAAGAAACGGGATTGGAGCAAGTCGGCTGAGTTTGTCAGCGAAAACCCAGTGGCGTTTGTTCTTTTTGAAGGCGAGGACGATTTGGATAACAGGGTTGCGGAGGCCCGTAAATACATCCCTAATCTGGTTTATGAGGTCAAGTGCGAGGAGAGTTTCATCGACGCCATGGTGCAGGCCATCAATCCTATCAACGAGAATTACCCTATTATCATCTACAGAAATACTGATGTTATCAAAGAAAAGAAAATCAAATAACTATTTAAACTAGCAGAAAAACTATGAAAAAACTGATTGTTACATTAATGTTGATTGCCGGTATGACTTCGGCAATTGATGCTCAATGGGTTAGCCCGGGTTCAGGCGAATCTTACACCTTGATGGATATTGTCGAGGTTTCTAACGGCGCTATGGTGTTTGAAGGTGGAAACTTTTTCATTATGCAGGATGTTACAATATCTGAAGGTGATGTTCTGGCTATAAACGAAATCAGTGACACCCACATAGCATTGAAACTTTCAACGCTGACCATCAAAGGTTTGCTAACTATTGAATCTCCCACTTGGATACTGGGCGATGATGTTTCGGGTATTTGTTTTGACCACGCCCACCGCAGCGAAATTGACATGACCAGTTTTGAATATCTGGCTGGAATCAACTTGATTGAAAGCAACATAATGTTTATGGGATGCACGTTTACGGGTTTTTCAACTGAATACACCTCGGCGGCAGTCACTTACATGAATTGCGACCCAAGCTTTACAATGTGTGTTTTTACCAACAATGAAGGCCCTGCTATAGCTTCGGGTGCCAATGTGCAAGGCTCGCCAAGCATTGTCACATGCCAATTTAGGGGCAACAACACCGCCAACACCAACAGTCCTCAAATCAACTTGGGCCCTGGCGGCGAAGATGAAATTGTCATCGCAGGCTGTGAAATCATGGGCGACGGTCATAATATGGTGGGTGGCATTTCCATCAACAATATTCTCGCGATTGGTACCACTAGAGTGAGCCTGACCAACAATTATGTGGCCAACAACCGTTACGGCTACAACCAGCAGGGCGACAATATCATAGCTGTAATCACTGGCAACGAGTTTCTGAGCAACGACCTTGAAACAAATCCGATGAACGGCGGCAGCGGCATCTCAATCTATGGGGCATCAACCAACTGTAAGGCTACACTGCGCAACAACACCATAGCAGGCAACCTGTGGGGAGTGACAGCCATCAACATGCACAATATCGATATGGGTAGCGATGCCAGCTGGGGACATAACCGTATTTTCAAAAACGTCAACACTACCGGCGAATTTGACTTGTACAACAATTCGGCCTGCGACATCAGCGCTGTGGGTAACTTCTGGGGTACAACCAATGAGGAGTTGGTTGAGGAATACATTTATCATAAGACCGACGACCCGAGTCTTGGCCTGGTTACTTATCTGCCATTGTGGGATGAGGACGGAATTCCTGAGATTAACGAGGTTCCTGCAATTGACAACCGTGTCTATAGCGTCGACGGCCGCTATCTGGGCACCGAAGTGCCTGAAGGCTTCAGAGGCGTTTACATCCGAAACGGAAAGAAATACATGAAGTAATTACTCAGAGTACACGACTTTCATAAGCACGTTTCCAACCATTTGGAGCGTGCTTTTGTTTATCTGGCTCATATTGTCGTTGATTGTGTGCCAATATGGGTAGAAACACGATGTCCGGTCGTCATCGCCGTTGAGGTGAATCATGTCGATGGTCGGGATTCCGGCGAAATGAGTCATGTAAATGTGATCGTCGTTGATAGGGTCGCCGATTTCGTTGATAAAATATTGAGTGTATCCCATGTCGCGGGCGGTGCGCCACACTTTGTTGAGCACCCAGGCCGCGTCGCGTTGCGAATAGTACTCTTTAGGAAAACGCGGGTTGCCGGCGCCCACCATATCAAGCAGAATGCCAAAATATGCTTTGTAACCGCTGATATGAGGCTTTTTCGACCAATATTGCGAGCCAAGTCCCCAAACCATGTCGTCGTGGGCTGTCTCATCGTCCCATTTCGGGGTGCCATAGTCCTCGAGGTCGAAGAAAATGAGGTCGACGCCGAGGTTGTCGTCGACACGCTGGCTCTGCATCACACGGGCCATCTCGAGCATCACGCCACAGCCCGACGCTCCGTCGTTGGCGCCGTCTATCGGCGTATGCCAGTTACGCTCGTCAGGGTCGTTGTCGGCAAATGGGCGCGAGTCCCAGTGAGCGGCCACTATTATACGTTTTTTAGCTTCAGGATTGAAGCTTCCGATTATGTTGCGGCCTTCGATGCCGTTGCCGTTATACAAACGTGTCATGAAGTCCTGAACGTAGACGGTATCGCAGTAGCCGCCCAGCGTCGCCGTCAACCACTCGGCACAATCTTCGTGGGCTTCGCTGCCTGGTACACGCGGACCGAAGTCGCATTGAGCCTTCACGAAATAATAAGCCGAGTCGCCGCTGAATGCCGGTACCGTCACGTTCTTCTTCGCAGGTTGCTGTGAAGCTTGCTGCGGCTTGTTGCTATTCTCACAAGAAATGAATGCTAAAATAATTCCTAATATTAATAATATCTTTTTCATATTTAAAACTTATACACTATAAAACTTTCCACTTTCAACTTGTTTAACTACTCTAAACTCTACACTCTAAACTCTACACTTTAATCATCGACTCCAAACTATGCAAAGCCTCACTTCAGGGTGAATCCTTGCGGCTTCACATTCGTGATGCTTTTGCATAGTTTTCCGTCTTTATTTACCTCCAGTCATTCCTGCTCCCGTATCTTCAGCTCCGCCCTCTTTAGCTCTCTGCTCGAGTTCCATCTTTCCGAATCTGAAGGTCACGCCGACGCTGACTGAACGGCTGTTATATTTGTACGAGCTGTACGAAATATAGTACGGATTGTACGTGTTATTATCCCATTTGTTCCAGTTAAAGATGTCGTTTGCGTTCAGATAAACCGACATTTTCTTGTCGAAGAAGTCGGCGCGCAAGCCGCAATTGATGGCATACGACGGTCTCTGTTCTGCGTAAAGTGACTGAGTAGCAGAGCGATAATAGCCCGAAGCATGCACTTCCAGCTTGTTCCACAGCTTAGCCCAGAGGTTTAATCTTAAGCTGTATGACCACATGTCGCTCGATACTTTCTCGTTGTTGAACGTCGTTGAATAGTACGAGTCGTACACGTTAGCGTATAATCTCACGTTGAAAAATCCGTTTGGACGGTACATCATGTTCGCTTCAAAGCCGAGATTGTACGAGTCATCGACGTTATAAGGCTTGGTGGCGCGTACCCAGCGATGGAAGAAATAGTCGTCGTAAACGTTCTCAGTGACGCTGTTGATGCTTCCTTTGGCGTCTCTGTAATATGCCGACAAGCCCACACTTCCGAATTTCTCGAAATATTTCGTCCAGCCTGCGTCGATGGAGTTGGTGTAGACCGGTTTCAATGCCATGTTGCCTAAATCGATGCTCTCAAGCTCGTATTCGACGAAGTTCGTGAGATAACGTGCACTAGGATTGCTGATACGGCGCGAATAACTCAACTTGAAGTTGTGCATCGACTTGGTTCTGTGTGATAAATGTATCGACGGACGCCAGTTGAGATATGTTTTCGACTGATAATCAGTCATGTAGCCGTCCATGTTGCAATGCACGTCGGAATATTCCATTCTAATGCCTGGCTTCACCACAAAGTTGCCGAACTTATGCTGCAGGGTGAGATATGCGTCAAATTCATTGTTCCAGCTGACACGGTCGAGGGTGCGCAAGTTGTCTCTAACATATTCATTCTCACTGACTAAGGTGTCATAAATGTTATGATAGGTGTCGGGGTCATGCGAATACGAGATGCCGAGACCGATTTCGCCATTGTCGCTGTATGGCAGGTTGTAGTCGATGCTGGCGTCGTAGCTGAAGTCGCCGTAACGGTAGTTCTGTTTGTATCCGCTTAAGCGTATTATGCTGTCGTTGAAGGCGCTGGCGGCCTCATCCCAGTAATAATACTTGCGTTTGTTGGTGCTGTTGTTAAACCCGCTCCAATAGCCGCCGTAGAGGCTGAATCTGATGTTGTGGCCTTTGTTGTTGAACAGATGCTGGTAGTCGGCGCCTCCGTTGAAGCCGCCCCAACGGCCTATGCCGTCGCTGTCGGTGCGATAGTAGTTATGCTCAATGCCGTTGGCGTTATATTCATAGCGATAGTAGTCCTGCCAACTGTCGCTGAGATTCCATGTCGGCCAGCCGCCCATCCATACAGACACGTTGTTCATGGTGTCGATGTTATATTCAAAGCTCATATAGCCGCCGCCTCCGAAGCTACTGCTGTTGCTTCTTCCATCGTAACGTGTCGTAGTGGTGGTGTCGAGTGCGGTGTGGTCGGCGTTGTCCTTGAACGAATAGCTGTATCCGTTGTTGTAGTTTATGTAGTTTGAATACCGTCCGTTGAGATATAGGTTAAACGAAATTTTATCGTTGGCGTAAACGTATGATACCCAAGGAGATACATCTGGTCGCGTGGACGCGTTGACGCCGAAGCTCACAAACTGGTTTTTCTGCACCTTGCCGTTTGTCACGATGTTGATGATGCCACCGTCGCTCTTCGAGGCGTAACGCGCGCTCGGGTTGGTGATGACTTCAATCGTCTTGATGGCGTTGGCAGGCATCTGTTGTATGTAAGTCTTGAGGTTCTCGTCTGTGAGGTGCGACGGCTTTCCATTGATCCAGATCTCGACCGATGAGACACCGCGGAGCGTGATGTTTCCTTCCACATCGACTTCCACGCCTGGAGCGTTCTGCAGGGCGTCGGAGGCGGTTCCGGTCTGAATCGAGGGGTCTTCGCTCACGTTGTACAGCGTTTTCTCGCCTTCGTTGGCAAACAGCGGCTTTTTCTCGGTGATGACGATTTCGTCGAGACGCATGGCTCCTTCCGTCATCTTGATGATGCCGAGGTCGAGGTCTTGGTTGACGTCGACGACGCTACGGTAGTTCTCATATCCTATGGCTGTGATCTGCAGGAAATACTGACCTTCAGGGACGTAGTCCATCTTGAAACGACCGTTCCCGTCGGAGGCGGCGCCGCTGACGAATACGGTGTCGGCAGTGCGCAGCAAGCCGACGTTGACAAACATAAGCTTCTCGTTGGTCTTGGCGTCGACTAAGGTGCCTGTCACAGTGTGCTGAGCCGTCAGAGTATTGATGCTCAAGAGGATAGCTGTGATGATTAATATTGCTCGCTTCATTTTAAATGTTATTTGTCAAATAACGTTACAAAAATACAAAAAATTATGCCGAACAGAAACATTCGGCACAATTTTCAAGGTATGAAGAAAAGATTATTTGTTTTTATATATTTTAACGTCGCCGTATTTCGTCGAGATGTCGAGGCGTCCGCATTCGCCATCGCCGTACTGTCCGCGTCCGTTGATGCTTTTTGTGTCGAAGAAGCCCTTGAAGGTAATGTCGCCGTACGAGGCGCTGAGGTCGTATTTGAAAGACGAGCTCGCATTGATGTACAGCACCGCGTCTGAATATGCGCCGTCGATATCCACAATAGGCGAGTCGGAGGTCATTGTGGCCGACATGTCGGAGTATCTCATCTTAGCCGACAGCAGATTTGTGCAATTAGACACTTTCATATCGGAATATGCTGTGCTGACAAATAAGACTTTGTTTGCCTTCTCGATTCTCGCATCTGAATATTTGAGTTCCAACATGCAATGATTCATATCGGTGACGAAAATCTTGCTGTATTTCAGTGTTCCGTCGATGTAGTCGCAGGTGTTGATCTTGGCGTCGCCGTATTCTAACCATAATGCCATCTGGTTGACATTGTCGATATTGATGTTTCCGTATTTCACCTCGATGACGTTGTTTTTAATGTCGTCAATCAGAATGTTGTCGGCTTTTAAGTCGCCATATTTCAATTCGACTTTCAGCTTCTCGCGCACTTGGTCGAGTGTGATGTCGCCGTACTTCGTCTGCAGATCCATGGCCACGTCGGCTGGCACCTGCACGTAGTATCTTATGGTCATGGAACCGTTGAAGCTCTTGTATTTATAGTCTCCGAACACGGTCGCGGCCGTCACCTTTTCGCCGTCCTGTCCCAGTTGTATCTCGATGGAGTTGAACTTGGCGCGGAGTTTATCCTCGTCGTCGCACTTCACGCTGACGTTGACCTTGAAGTCGATCTGCGGCTGGTCCCAGGTGGTGATGATGAAATCACTGTATTTGCCGTCCATGTCCAAGACGGGGTTGTCGCCCACATTGAAGGTCTTCTCGACGGTCTTCTTCATCTCGTATTTGTAGCGTCCGTCGTCGTTACGGTAATTATTGGCGTTTACGAGTAATACTGTCAGGCATAATGCTGTTAAAAAAATGCTTTTTTTCATAATCTTTACTTGTTTAATCTGTCTGTTATCAATTCTATGGTTCTCAATTTGTTATCGTACACTTGCTCTGCTATCGCCATTTGTTTCTCTTCAGGCATAGGAGCCATGTCGGCAAACACGTCGCCCATGTCGAGCAAGCCGTCAATCACCGCATTGATCTGCATCCTTGTCGAGTCGTCGACGTTTTTCATGACCTCTTCAAGGTTGTAGATGGCTTCGTCAACTCGCTGGTCGTACATCTTACGCATCTCAATCAGCTTGTTGTCGGCAGTTTGTGGCATCTGGTCGGTAAGTTTGTCCATGTCGAGATTCAATCCCGAAACTATCATGAAGACAGCCACCGCCGCTGCCGCCGCCAACGATGTCCAGCTCATGAAACGCATCTTGCGGGTGTTTGCAGGAGATTTCTCCACTCCGCTACGCTTCGGTCGAAATGACGAGTTGAGACGGACCTCAAACCTCTCACGGCTCCCTTCCGGCATCTTCACATCATCGAATGATGCTGCATTGTTTCTTATTTTTTGTTCGATATTCATATCTTTGTATCTTTTAGACGGTCGACCGACCGTCTCTACTATAAACTTTAAACTCTAAACTTTAAACTTTCAACTCTCAACTTTTCCAGTCCTCTCGCGTATTGCGACCTCACTGTCGACTCCTTGATTCCCATCCTCTCTGCGATGTCTGCAAATTCCATTCCTTCTATCAGTCGCATCGTTATCGTCAGGCGGTAGCCGTCGGGCAGGTTGTTGAGCACCTCTTTGATTTTCTCTATCGGGAAATCTTCAAAATCGGTGTCGTCCTCAATCTGGTCGGCGGTATTGTCGATATCATCGTAAAACGGTTCTTTGGAATGTTTGCGGAACAGGTCGATGCTTCGGTTGATGGCGATGGTCTTCACCAGCGCCACAAAATCACGTTCCGAGCCGCTGAAACTGTCGAGTCTTTCAAATGCTTTGAGCACAGCGTCTTGCGTGATCTCCTCGGCATCCTGGGCGTTCAGCACTATTCTGTAGGAGGCGTTGAAGACAGCGTTGCTGCAGAGGTCGTACAACCTCATCAGCGACTGCTGATTGCCTTTTCTTGCCCTATCCAAAACAATGTTGAATCCTAACATTTCATTCGTTTTACATCTCCATAACGAAGGAAAATCGGTTTTGCTGCATCGGGAAATAAAAAATTATGCGTTGTCCATCGCAAACAGTGCCGCGCGGTTCAAAAACGAGTTGAAATCGTAGCAGCTGCGGAACTCCTCAACAGCCCATTCCACCAGGTGGTCGGAGTAAAGAATGCTGTCGGGAATAGGCTGACTCAGGCAATAATCCTTGAGTTTCAGATACTCGGCATATGGGTGGTCGGCAGGGTATTCCCTTGGCACCTTTTTTAATTTAGAAGAGAAATCCATCGAGAAATTTTTGGCTTTCTTAAGCGCTTTCACAAACTCATCACCTTTGGTGCTGATGTCCTCGCGCACGCTCTTGGTGATGAAAGGCTCGCACTGGTACATGCCCGGATAAAGCCCGTGCTGACCGAGATATTCGGCACCTTCGCCTTCAATGTGGAAATAATAGCCTGCCAATCCCGATTTTTTACCGTTCGGACAGATAAACAAACCAAAATGACGCTTGTAAGGGCTCTTGTCGGGCGAGAAACGCGTGTCGCGGTAGAAACGGTAGGTACAATCTTTCAATGTAAGGCCTCTTGTCAGAGGATCGAACTTCTGCACACCTAATAATATCTGCTCGGATATGGCATTGAATTTGTTCTGCGCATTGATATACAAATCTTTATGCTGCTGAAACCACGGACGGTTGTTGTTCTCTATTATCAGGTTCAGAAAGTCGATTATTTCTTGCATTGTAAGTATTTTTTGCAAAGTTAATAAAAATGAAAAAATGTTGATATTTTTCTGAATTTTTTGTGAAATATTATATAGCTTTTTTTATAAATTTGCGATGCAAAATAACTTTTGTGATGGAATATACCAAATTAACTAGAGACGATATCATCAGTTTGATTACCGAATTTAAGGCCGAGATCAGAAAGAATCTCGCCAAAAATGAAATTTTTAACGAGAAAATCAACGAGTTAACAAAACTCTTAGACGTTCAGGGCAAAAAACGCAAGCCTTACCCTCTCTCAAAATGGGATAAAATAGTGCTTGAAGTTGTGCGTGAGAACGGCAAGCCAGCCACCAGCCGACAGATATACGATGGAGCCATAAAGAGAGCAATTGCCGCAGGTATTGCCATGGATGAAGAAAAAATGAAGGCAAAAATCAACCAATGCCTGGTGAAACTCTCGGGTCGTCGTGACGATCTGAAAAAGGTGAAATACGGCGGCAGAGGCTTCGCTTATAGCTTATAATTCTTCTTTTTTCATTTGACTCAGCTGCATCCTGATGCGGCTGGCCATGATGTCGATGGCAACCTGGTTGCTGCCACCTTGGGGGATGATGATGTCAGCCAAACGTTTGGTCGGCTCGATAAACTGGTTGTGCATAGGTTTTACAAAGGTTTCATAATGTCTTAACACATCGGACACAGTGCGGCCACGTTCCTCGATATCGCGCTTGATGATGCGTATCAGGCGGTCGTCACCGTCGGTATCGACAAAGATCTTGATATCCAAGCGTTTTACCAGCTCAGGACATGTCATGATAAGGATGCCTTCCACAATGACCACTTCCGTCGGCTTCACCGGGATAACCTCCTGCGAGCGGGCGCACGTTACGTAGGTGTATATTGGCATCGGGATGGTCTTGCCTTCCTTCAACATGTCGAGGTGTTTCACCAACAGATCCCATTCGATGGCATCGGGATGGTCGAAGTTGATCTCCTTCTTGGCCTCGGGCGAGAGGTTGCCGTTGTCCCAATAATATGCGTCTTGCGACACCACGCTGATTGAGTCCTCAGGAAGCGCCTCAATCAATTTCTTGACCACTGTTGTCTTGCCGGATCCTGAACCGCCGGCGATACCGATTAATAACATAGTTTTCAGTTGACAGTTTTCAGTTGACAGTTATCAGTTGACAGTTATCAGTTGACAGTTAACAGTTATTCGGTTATTAAAACTGACAACTGTTAACTATCAACTGTCAACTAAATTAAATTCCAATAAAGCTCATCAAGATACCAGCTGCCACTGCCGAGCCGATAACACCTGCTACGTTAGGTGCCATGGCGTGCATGAGGAGGTGGTTGGATGGGTCGTATTTCTGACCTTCGACCTCGGAAACACGTGCCGCGTCAGGCACTGCCGACACACCTGCGTTACCGATGAGAGGGTTGATCTTGTTGCCTTCCTTGCAGAAGACGTTCATCAACTTGGCACCGCAAACGCCGCCGAATGTTGCCACGGCAAATGAGCAGGCACCCAAAGCGAAGATGATGAGTGAATCGACTGTCAGGAACACGTCAGCCTGTGTTGAAGCACCGACTGTCAAGCCTAACAGGATAGTCACGATGTCAATGAGCGGGTTGGCTGCCGTGTTGGCCAAACGTTTTGTCACACCGCTCTCTTTCAACAGGTTGCCGAAGAACAGCATACCGAGCAACGGAAGTGCTGAAGGGCTGATGAAAGTGGTGAGCAACAAACCGACAATAGGGAAGATAACCTTCTCTGTCTTGCCGACCATGCGAGGCTCTTTCATCTTGATCAGACGCTCTTCCTTGGTGGTGAGCAAACGCATGATAGGCGGCTGGATAACAGGCACCAAAGCCATGTATGAGTATGCCGCGATAGCGATTGCGCCGAGCAAATGCGGAGCCATCTTTGTCGAGATGAAGATAGCGGTTGGGCCGTCAGCGCCACCGATGATACCGATAGCTGCTGCCTCGTGTGGGTCGAAGCCCAAAGCACGTGCGCTGATGAAGGTGATGAACACGCCAAGCTGAGCGGCGGCACCGAGGATCATCAGACGTGGCTGTGAAATCAGTGACGAGAAGTCGGTCATAGCGCCGATTCCCAAGAAGATCAATGGAGGATAGATACCCTGACGCACACCGAAATACAGATAGTTCAACACTGAGCCTTTCTGATAGACACCGGTTTGGATGTTCATGTTGAACACCTGGCTGATGAGGCCGTCGAAGAACTTGGCTGTGTTAGGTGCTGTCGGGTCCATGCCGGCCGGCAGGAATGCCTGTAGCTGCTCAGGAGTCATGCTGTGGAAGTGCTCCAAAGCCTGCTGGCAGTTCATGGTGTCTTGTCCGGCAAACAATCCCACGAAGAACTTCTGAGCCTCGGTAAGGTCAAAAGTGAGGTTGCCTTGAATCTCAATCTTCGAGAGAGCTGCCAAAGCGCCTTGTAAATCAAAGGTATATGAATCCTGGATAAACGGGATATTACCCACTATGATACCCACTCCGATAGGGATGAGCAGCATAGGCTCGAAGTCGTACTTGACTGCGAGGAAGATGAACACGAAGGCCACCAGAATCATGATCAGATTGCCTCGTGTGCAGTTGCGGAATCCGGTGAACTGCCAGAACGAATACATGCCGCTGCCGATGGCTTCGCTTGCCGACACAGACTGTTCGGCTTCAGGAGCGGCTGTGGCAAGCTCTGTAGTCTGCGAAGCGCTGAAAACATGTTCAGCCATCGCCGGGCTTGATGTCATGATGCCGTGAAGCACGAGCAGGATGGCCACCAAGGCGAAGATGAGCAGAGCTTTCTTTTTAACGTTGAATCTCTTCTTCATGATTAGCCAATTACAAATAAAACAGCGCCTTGCAGAATGTTGTCGCCCACTCTGACTTTAATTTCCTTGATTGTTCCGTCAACTTCAGCGAGGAAGTTGTTTTCCATCTTCATGGCTTCGTACATCATGAGTTTGTCGCCG
>JAFZXP010000052.1 GCA_017616735.1 Bacteroidales bacterium | reverse complement strand
TCCCAACCTGGAGTACGGTGTGAAATTTCCATCAAACCGATACCTGTGTTGTCAAAATTGCGAATTGCGTTGATTGTTGATTCAACGGCTTCTTTTGGAAGGACGCATGGTCCCGCATTGAAATTGTGTTTCATTACGTTGTATTTTAAGTGTTTATAATTTGAATTTTCATTTTTTTCTGCGTTGCAAAGTTACTAATTAAATTAATATAAAACACAAAAGAAAAAAATCTTTTTGATTGGCTCGAAAATTATTGTGAATTGTTAAGAAATGCTTATCTTTGCGGAAAATATCATTCATGGAGGAGTATTATTTTCGTATACCTGATGTCAAAAAGGAGCCGGCAGGTGTGACGCTGGATTCTGACAATACCAGTCTGTATCCCGGATTTAACAGAATACTGGAAATAATACCTGTTTTCAATATCATCTTGCCGTTCTGGAGCTCTACCCGTCTGCAACTCGATACGGTTTTTGCATGCCTTCGTAAATCCGTCGAAGTTTTTCAGCTGATCAAAGGGGCTGAAAACAATGACAAAACCCATATTAATCCGCGATATATTAATATTGATGAGGAAATTTCAATAGTCGCGATAAAAGATATGCGGGAGTTGCTGGATGCGTATCTGAGTTATCAGAAGGAAACAAACCTTTTATTGACTGACCGTGATATGTCGGTGATAAAGGATTATATGTTCGAGTTTGTCAGAAAAACCGATTTTCCTCAAAAATACAGCAGACTTCATTCGCTGATGATTTATGACAATCTCGGGGTAGCTGTGCAGCTGGCCAAGGAATATGATCCAAAAGCCAAGACCAATCTGTGCGAGATGAAGATTGTTGAGAAGCGCATGCTTGACAGATACGATGCCGGCTGGTATACATCGCTGTCGCCAACCAATGTCTATGCCGACTATGTATTCGCTGCCAAAAGCTATTGGGCGGGTGATGCCTCGGCAAATTGTAAAATGGAAAGTCTTTTTTCAGGTAAATATATCCTTAAAGAATTGTAAATTTCTGTCATGAAAACTGCCATTATTTCCGACTAATTGTAATGCGTTGATAATCAATGGATGAAAAAAAATTAAAAAATTTTCAAAAAAATGCTTTTTGTATAAGAAAATGTTGTAATTTTGCGGTCCGAATTGAAGGAAAATTATACAAGCAATGAAAAAAGACATACATCCAAAGAACTATCGCTTAGTCGTGTTTAAAGACATGTCGAACGACCAAGCTTTCATGTCACGTTCCACCATCAATACCAAGGACACAATCGTGTGGGAAGACGGAAAAGAGTATCCGCTGGTGAAACTTGAAATCTCTAACACATCACACCCGTTCTACACAGGTAAGATGAAACTTGTTGACACCGCTGGTCGCGTCGATAAGTTCAACAACAAATACAAAAAATTCCAGGAAGCCAAGAAAAAATAATTCCAGAATAGGTTTGTTAAATTTTTCATAATGAAGTTTTGCCCTTGCCAGAAATGACAAGGGCTTTTTTTGGCACGATTTTTGTACGGGCCCTCAAAAATATACTTGAATGGACAATCAGATTAACCCGGATGTAGTCTTCAGCGACATAGTGGAAGCTGATGGCGAATTTATACCATTGCTCTCTCCTGAAGACGAGAGACGCATGAACGAAGAGCAGGTGCCGGAAGAGATTCCGATTATGGCACTCCGTAATGCTGTGCTGTTTCCAGGCGTTGTGATTCCTATCACGGTGGGCCGCAGCAAGACCATCCGTCTCGTACGCGACGCATATAAGAAAGGTATAGATATAGGTGTCATCACGCAGCGCGATGCCAAAGTGGAGGATCCGCATCAGCCCGATTTGTTTGAGATTGGTACTATCGCGCAGGTGATGAAGACTTTGGAAATGCCTGACGGCAACACCACGGTTATAATTCAAGGCAAACGTCGTTTTAGACTTGAGGAGATAACAACTTCCGAGCCGTATATGCGCGGCAGAATCACCCCATACGGTGACAATCAGACTGTGCCGCGTGACCGTCAGTTTAAGGCACTTATTCAGAGCATCAAGGATACTGCCATGCAGATTGTGCAGAAATCGGGCGCGGTGCCGTTTGAAGCCACTTTCGCTATCAGGAATATTGAGAGCCCGTGGTTTATGGTCAACTTTATTGGCAGCAACTTGGTGGCCAATATGGAAGACCGTCAGAAATTGCTTGAGATTGAAGATATTACTAAGTTCGCCACATCACTTCTGTCGCTGCTGACCAATGAGTTGCAGATGGTTGACCTTAAACAGCAGATTCAGAGCAAGGTTAAGACTGATATGGACAAGCAGCAGCGCGAATACCTTCTGAATCAGCAGCTTAGGACAATCCAAGAGGAACTTGGCGGTACACCTAACGAACAGGATATCAAGGATTTGAAGGCGAAGGCTGCAAAGAAGAAATGGAATAAAGAGGTGGCGGAAGTGTTTGACAAAGAATTAGTTAAGCTTCAGCGAATGAATCCGCAGGCTGCCGATTACGGTGTACAGCACAACTACCTCGAGACATTGGTCGAGCTTCCGTGGAACGAATATACAAAAGATAATTTCGACCTCGAACACGCTCAAAAAGTGCTTGACAAAGACCATTTCGGACTTGAGAAAATCAAGGACAGAATCGTTGAACATCTGGCGGTTTTGAAGCTGAAAAACGACATGAAATCCCCAATTTTATGCTTGGTCGGGCCTCCTGGCGTGGGTAAGACTTCGCTGGGTAAGTCGATAGCTAAAGCGTTGGGACGCAAATACATACGCATGTCGTTGGGTGGCGTTCGTGACGAATCAGAACTTCGCGGACACCGTAAGACATACATCGGCGCCATGCCTGGACGTATCATTCAGAATCTGAAGAAGGCCAAGTCGTCCAACCCGGTTTTCATCCTTGATGAAATTGACAAGGTGAGTGGCAACAATATCAGCGGCGACCCGCAGGCTGCCTTGCTCGAAATCCTTGATCCAGAACAGAATAGCACATTCAACGATAACTTCATCGAGTTGGATTACGATCTCTCGAAGGTGATGTTTATCGCCACCGCGAATAATCTTCAGACCATCCACCCGGCTTTGCGCGACAGAATGGAAATCATCGATTTGAACGGCTATTTACGTGAGGAGAAATACGAGATTGCCAAGCGCCATCTTATTCCTAAACAGCTGAAAGAACACGGCTTGAAGACGAAAGATGTGGTGTTTTCGGAGGAAATCGTCTATAAAATCATTGATGATTACACCCGTGAGGCAGGCGTCCGTTCGCTGGAGCGCAAAATCGCCGACGTGATTCGCAAGAAGGCAAAAGCCATCGTAATTGGTGGCGATTACAATAAAAAAGTGACCGAAGACGACCTCAAGAAAGCCCTTGGCGTGCCTATGCATCACGATGAGGAAGAGGTGAAACACACCATGCCAGGCGTTGCCATTGGTTTGGCTTGGACACCAGTCGGCGGCGAGATTCTCTCGATTGAAGTCAGCTTGAGCAGGGGCAGGGGAGCCTTAAATATGACAGGCAACCTTGGCGACGTAATGAAGGAGTCGGCTACAATTGCATACGAGTTTATTAAGGCGCATGCCAACGAGCTGAAAATCAATCCGATAGTGTTTGAGGAATGGAATGTTCACATTCATGTTCCGGAGGGTGCCACGCCTAAAGACGGTCCGTCGGCAGGTATCACCATGCTGACAGCGTTGACGTCGGCGTTCACTCAGCGTCGTGTTAAGGACAATCTCGCGATGACAGGCGAAATCACGCTGCGTGGTAGGGTGTTGCCGGTGGGCGGCATCCAGGAAAAGATGTTGGCAGCCAAGCGCAACGCCGTGACAGATGTCATTTTGTCACGTGACAACGAACGCGATTTCATGGACATCAAGCCTGAATACATCGAAGGCCTGCAGTTCCATTTCGTCGACAACATGATGGAAGTTTTGGATCTCGCCCTCGAGAAGGAACAAGACGTAAATTTATTGGATTACAATAAGTTTTTGGTGGATTCGCATCGGAAGGTTACGGGATTTAAGGCGTAATCTTTTCTGAAGTATAAACCTCGCCGGCGGTTGTTTGAATCACTGCTTCAAGTTTTAAGTCTGGGGTGTCTTTTGCGAGATATTCCAGACTTTCCATTATTTCGTCGAGGTGAT
>JAFZXP010000051.1 GCA_017616735.1 Bacteroidales bacterium | reverse complement strand
ATTGAAGGAGATTTATTTGGCGATTGCGATTTTTTCTGCATCGCAGATTGCGGTTTGATCACATTTATCATGCCAGTGCTCATCACCGGACTTATTTTTATCGGTTTTTCGAAAGAGAAAATCGAAGATGAGTTTGTGATGAGCATTCGTGAACAAAGTCTGGTTTGGGCGACGTATTGTGCAGCTATATTATTGGTTGTCTTCACATTAACAATTTATAGCTGGTCTTATCTGTATGCCATGTACTCGATTTTCCCATTGTTTTTGATTCTCTTCATCATCAAATTCAGAATTGAGTTGCATAAAGCCAACAAAGAAGGAGGTGCCAAATGAAAAACCGTTTGAAAATAGCGCGTGCCGAACTCAATATCACACAGGAAGAGCTTGCAAAACGTATTGGAGTGAGCCGTCAGACCATCAACGCAGTGGAATCAGCACGATATGTGCCTTCGACAGTGCTGGCGCTGAAGATGGCGCAAGTTTTCGGGAAAAGCGTTGAGGAGATATTCATGCTCGACGATGAAGATTAACCTTGTAGAGACGCGCCATGGCACGTCTCTACCATATTTTTATCCAATTTTTCAGTTCCTCAACCCGTTTTTGGTATTTCTCCAGCTGACTTTCAACGAAATCGTCACTATATTTTCTATCGCAGAAGCCATTTCCGCGGGCGACATATTCGTCGTCGTAAAGAGAACCTAAAACATCTTCATAATTTTCAACATATTGTTGATTTTCAGCGAGAAGACGTTTCAAATCGTCTAAATCAGCTTCAAAAGAATCGCCCGAGGAAAAAGTGTAACGTTTCTTCATACTTAACACTCTAAACTTTTAAACTACTTTAAACACTACACTTTAAACTCTAAACTAAAATTTCCGGTGCTGTTTCGATAATTTTTTGTTTCAACTCCATCAGATTCCAGGCATCTTTGACGTCGAAGTCACCTATTTTTGTGCGACGAAGCGAGATTAAACAAGCCCCGTTGCCCAAAGCCTGACCAAAATCGTTGACCAACGAGCGGATGTATGTTCCTTTGGAGCATTTCACAATGAAATCTACTTTCGGGAAGTTGGTCGTATCTATTTGAAAATCATCGATATGCACGAGGCGCTCTTTCATCTCAAGTTCCTCATCGGAACGGGCATAGTCGAAAGCGCGCTTACCCTGAATCTTAATTGCCGAAAACTTCGGTGGACGCTGCATAATATCGCCGATGAACTTTTTACGCGCCTCGTCTAACGCCTCGGCGCTGATCCCGTCCGTCGGAAAGAACTGATTAGGCTCGCTTTCAAGGTCGAATGTTGGTGTGGTCTGCCCCAACAGCATTGTGCCTGTATAAACCTTCTCCTGCGCCTGGAAATTATCGATTTGCTTGGTCATCCGACCGGTACAGAGAATCAGCAAACCAGTCGCCAAAGGATCCAAAGTGCCTGCGTGACCGACTTTCAGCTTCCGAATCTGATGGTATTTCTTGATGACAGCACGAATCAGATTGACAACGTCGAATGATGTCCAATCAAGAGGTTTATCAATTAGGAATACTTCGCCTTCTTCAAAATGAAAATCCGATTTTAATTCCGTCATGCGAAATAAATTGCGAGGATGCCAATAATCACGCAGTAAATCGCGAAATAAACCAATTTGCCTTTTTTCACGATGTTAATCATCCATTTGCAAGCCAAGCAACCTGTGATGAATGCCGCCAAGAAGCCAATGATGAGCGCAAACGGCGAAATACCAGCCATTGCCGCAGTCCAACCGATTTCAAGAACGTCTTTCGCATCGAGCAAAGCCTCTCCCAAAATCGGAGGAATCACCATTAAAAACGAGAACTGCGCAAGCTTTTCCTTCTTGTTGCCAAGCAACAAACCTGTGGCAATGGTCGTTCCAGAGCGCGACAATCCAGGCATAGTGGCACAAGCCTGACCAATACCTATAATGAATGCATGTAATCCTGAAATCTCCTCACGCTGACGCGGCTTGGCAAAATGCGCAAATGTCAGCAATGTTGCGGTTATCAACAGCATTATGCCGACAATCAACAGTCCCGAACCAAAGATTTCCTCGACTGTGTCTTTGAAAAACACTCCGACAATAAACACCGGAATCATCGAAATGATGATGTTGATAGCATATTTTGTGCCGTTGTTGAGGTTTTTATATGAGTTCCACTGCTGTTTGGTGAACAAATCCTTGAAAATCCACACTACCTCGCTCCACAAAACCACCAAAGTGGCGCAGACGGTGGCGACGTGCAAAACCACATTGAAAGTGAGGTTTTCCTCGCCGCTAAAACCGAAAATATTCGATAAAATCGTTAAGTGTCCGCTGCTCGACACCGGAAGGAACTCTGTCAAACCCTGCAGAATTCCTAATAAAAGAGCTTGTAACCAGTCCATTTTCTTAAAGTTATCAGTTGACAGTTATCAGTTGACAGTTGACAGTTATCAGTTTTTAAATATAATTGTTAACTGACAATTGTCAACTGTAAACTATTCCTTAGGTTTTTTCATTATTGCATAAAACTGGATTCCAAATCCGATTAAAATCAGAATCGGAGATAAAGTCAGTCGTCTGAAGTTGAACATTCCTTCGTTGAAAACATCAGGATTATCAGAACCACCGCCTATCATCAAAAGGAAACCCACAAGTAAAAATGCCAATCCAATCAGCACCCATTTGTAGTTGTCACGGTCAAAAGGCATCGGTTTCTGTTCTTTTTCAGAGTTTTTGAATTCGTATTTTGCCATATCTTTTGTATTTATTATTCGTAAAGATCGTCAATATCAGCATGCAGATATTTCAGCATTGAGAAATATGTTGACAAGGTGGTCAGCAATCCGCCCAGTATTATGACAGTCAGGTAAATAACCACAAAACTGCCGATATTTGTAATCAAACCAAGCTCAGGCACGCTGCTGAACGCCATTGAAATGAAAACAGTCAGCAGCACAAGTGATAAAACAGCACCTATAAGTCCTTGTATAACAAAGTATTTCATAAATGGCTTTATTATAAAACCTTCGGTGGCACCCACCAGCTGCATACTCCGCACCACAAAACGCTTTGAATAAACCGAAAGTCTCACAGTGTGGCTGATAAGTGTCACGGCCATCACCAGCAAAGCCAGTCCGATTACCAAAATCACCGCACCTATCTTATTGACATTCTTATTGATAGAATGAATCAAAGATTTCTGGAAATAAACCTCTTTCACATTTTTGTTTTTCAAAACCCATTGCTCAATCTTGGCAATGCTGTCGTTGTTGGCGTATTCCGACTGAAACCTGACGTCAATCGAGGGCAGCAGCGGGTTTTCGACATCGCCAAGCCATTCCAGAATATCCTCTCCTAAATCTTCTGTCAAGCGGCGAGTGGCTTCCTCCTTTGAGATATATGTTGTGGACTTGACGTAATCTTTTTTCTCTAAAGTCTTTTGATAATCAAGAATATCTTTCTCTTTCACGCCTTTTTTCATCACTATTTCAAAACCTATGTTTTCCTTGATATAATCGGAAATATTGTTTGCGAAAAGCACCAACGATGAAAAAAGCCCGAGCACAAACAGCACCAGCATAATACTCATCAGGGAGATGAGATATGAACCGCGTAGGCGGCGTTTTGTCGATGTGTTGTCAGTCTGCATGGTCTTGTTAAAGTTGCAAAAATACTAATTTTTTTAGAATTAACGTTTTGTTTTGTGTTTTATCGTAACTTTGCAAATAAAATTTACTGATATGAATAGATTTACAACAATTGTTTTATCGACAGTACTGATACTGTTGGGATTAGATGTCAAAAGTCAAGTGGAATACGATAAATTTTTTACCGACAATCAGTTACGAATCGATTATTATCTATATGGCAATGCCGACACTGTTTCATATGCTTTGGATAAACTGGTGAAAGAAGAGCAGTGGGGTGGTCCGCGCACCCAGCTCATCGACGAATCAGGAAACGGAATGTATCTGGTTGAAGTTTCATTGCCCGATTCAGATGTTATTCTTTATTCTCACGGATATTGCCTGCTTTTCGGTGAATGGCAGACAAGCGAAGAGGCAACCCGAATCAACAAGGGTTTCCATGAATCTGTCATCATTCCGTATCCGAAAGAAACCGTCGAGGTTACATTTTACGCCAAAACCGACCTTTTGGAGTTGGTTGAGCAGATGAAGATTTTGGTAAATCCTAACGATTACTTTATAAAACCTGCTCCAAAGCTTCCTTACCCAATTTATAATGTCTACGGCGATTATCCTATCGACAAGGCTGTCGACATAGTGCTTCTTCCGGATGGTTATACCGAGCAGGAAATGGGTAAATTCATCAACGACTGCCAGTTTTTTGTGAAGAGTTTATTCGGTTATGAGCCTTACAACCGTTATCAAGACCGTTTCAACATTCGCGCGGTGCTTGTGCCGTCACAAGACAGTGACATCACTATGCCGGGCGACAGACTTTATCGCAACACGGCCTTAAGCTGCAGCTTTTGGACTTTCGACAGCGAGCGTTATTGCATGACGTATGATAACGAAACCATGAAAACACTGGCCGGCCAAGTGCCTTACGATCAGATTTATATACTCGCAAACACTAAGAAATACGGTGGAGGAGGTATTTTCAACTCATATTGCGTGAGCACAACAGGCAATTCATATTCTTCAGACGTTATCATTCATGAGTTTAGTCACGGTTTTGCAGGTCTGGCCGACGAATACGCTTATGACGGCACCGACAATTACAACACAGAAGTCGAGCCATGGGAGCCTAATATCACCACTTTAGTGAATTTTGAGGCAAAATGGAAAGATATGGTTAGCAAAAAAACGCCAGTCCCGACTCCAGTAGAAAAGAAATACAACAACACAGTCGGCGTTTACGAAGGTGCCGGGTATCAAAAAGAGGATATTTATCGCCCGATGATCGACTGCTTAATGAACACGTTCAATGGCGACAAGTTCTGCCCTGTTTGCGAACGCGCCATTGAACGTATGATAAAATATTATACGGAATAAAAATATATGAATATGTCAATTCCTAAAACCCTAAATCCATTAGTATTTTAGGAATAATTTTTTAGAAAACGATTTTCCGCTTTCTGTAAAAAATCTAATAATATAAATTCCTGATTCTAAACAATTTACAGAGATTTCGTCGATATTTTTTTGAATGTTATTCTTGTAGTAAACCCTACGTCCGAGTATGTCGTAAACTTCGTATGAGGTGATTTGCTGATCAGTTTCGAAATTTTCGTTGACAGATTCGCCTGTCAGACCGGCAGCCAGTGCCACAGATGCCAAATTAAGCTTAGTGAACACAACAGTCTGATCCCAATTGTTGACGCTTAATCCTATGATATCGTTTTCAGAATGAATGTATGGCGACATTTTGTTAACATCCTCACTAGGCGAAATAGCCGGATAACCGTTGCGGTTGAAAGAGGAATAGTCGGTGTCTGAACCACCCGAAAGCCATGCGTGGCTTAATTTTACACCTGGAAGATACTGTCTTCCTACCTGTTTTACAAATTTTCCAAGCAATGAATCCTTGTTGCCATATAAAAGATGAACGTGAATATCATCACCTGGATTAAGATAACCAGTCATATCCAAATTAAAATACGCCACTATATCCAAACTGTCGGCTGCGCATTGTTTGGCATATTCACTGCTTCCGCAAAGTCCCCATTCCTCGGCATTCCAATTGGCATAAATTATAGTTCTTTTAAAGTCGTATTGACTTAGTATTCTGGCAGCGGCCAAAATGCCGGCCACACCTGTTGCATTGTCGTCAGCACCTGGCGAATAAACAGTATCAACATCGTATGGTTCATCCAATCTGACAGTTGAATCGAAATGAGCTCCACAAACTATAATTTCTTCAGGATTACTTTTACCGGGCTGAACAGCCAAAACATTCGGAGCTGTGGTAAAAGGCCTAGGTTCGGTCGACCAGAAAGGTATCACTTCAAATTCATGCAAATAAATACTGTCAAGACCAAATGAATTATATTGCTCGACAAGCCAGTCTTTAACATTATATATATAAGGTCCGTCTGCTCTACGGTTAAGATAAGATGTTAAATACTCCACATCAGAAATTATATCGGCGCAATTAACCTGCTGCAGAAGATTTTCAATTTTCGAATCGACTGAATTAACTTCCGGAAAAGTATGGTTGTAAAGATGCGGAACTTGACAAAAAGCAATCTGAGCTATCAATATTAAAAAATATGTCGGAACAAGTTTTTTCATGCGTGTTATTTTTTGCAAATATAGCATATTTTATTTCAAATTAATAAGGAAAGAATTAATAAAAAATCAGATAATTAATTGGCTGTTGATAATTATTTAAATAATTGTAAATCATAATTTTAGCTTGTTAATAACTGTTTATATTTATGTTTATTAATTGTGATAAATTATTCAAAAACCGTTCAAAAAACATGGTTGTCGACCGTGAAAAAAACTTATCAATTTTTAGTAACTTTTTATGAACAAAAATTTTTAAAAAATTGTTGATAATTTTAAAATCATGATTATCAAATTGATGTAAAAAACGGCAAATTTTACCCCTTTTTATAAGTTGTTAAAAATTAGTTAAAAAGAATTTTTAATTGGAAAAGTTTTTATATTTTTGTGAAAATTTTTTCAACATTTGTGATATGAATCAAATTATTCCTATAGCATCGGATCATGGTGGTTTCAAGATGAAACAGTATCTTATTGAGAAACTGAAAGATAAAGGATATCAAGTAAAAGACTACGGTTGTTTTTCAGAGGAAAGTGTAGATTATCCGGATATGATACACCCTTTAGCTCAGGATATTCAAGACGGAAAATATCCGCTTGGAATCATTCTTTGCGGCAGCGGCAACGGTGCCCAGATGACAGCCAACCATCATCCGCATGTCAGAGCGGCTCTTTGCTGGAATGTCGAGCTTGGAAAACTTGCCCGTCAGCATAACAACGCCAATATTTTGGCACTGCCTGGCAGGTTTATCAGCAATGAGCTGGCTTGGGATATAGTTCAAGCTTATCTGACAACCGATTTTGAAGGCGGAAGACATTTGAATAGAATCAATAAAATTGATTTAGTGTAAAGTTGGAAAGTACAGAATTTAATCAGAATGTAAAGCAAATTGCTTTCGATAAGGAGCATCAGCAGAGAATGATGTCCCGTTACGAGAGTTTTATGGCTTTAACCAAAGACTGTACCAACCATTATTCCAATATAGAACTTGAGAAATCAAGGGCTTTCAATATTAGAAACAAGACTTTTAAAAATTATGACAAGTTGTTGGTCGATTTTGAGACTAATGTCATAAATAACAAAGGTGTTGTACGTTGGGCTCTCGATGCTGATCAAGCTAAACAAATGATTTATAATATTTTAAGTGAAGAAAAAGCTAAAAATATTATAAAAACGAAAAGTGTGGTGGCCGAGGAAATCGGGCTTATATCTTACTTGCAGATGAAAAAAATGAATGTCACCGAAACTGATACCGGTGAATTTATCTGTTACCAGTTTGATGAGCGTCCGTCCAATTCAAGCCACGCCGCCTCACATAAATCACAACAGGAAATAGCTGATATTTACAGCGAAAAATTCGGTGTAAAAAATAATTTGTCGGCTAAACAACTGATGACAGTTACACGTAAAGTTCTCAGCGACAAATATTTAAAAGCAGACGTTGCCATCACCGGAGCCGATTTTATTGTAGCCGATACTGGCGATATAATTTTATCTGAAAACGACGGAAATACTCTGAAATCAATATCAAATACGGGTATTCACATTGTTTTAGTGGGTATCGACCAGCTTATTCCTTCTATCGACGACGTCAGCACTTTACTGCCATTGTCGTCGCTTTACGAGGTGACAAAGATAAAATCAAAGTCGCTTTACACTATTCTGAGTAAACCTGCCGGTAATGTAAATCGCCAGAAGCTTTATGTGATACTGGTCGACAACAACCGCTCGACATTTATGGAACATGAAGTGCAGCGCCAGATATTTACATGTATCAACTGCGGCGCATGTTGTAGTGTTTGCCCTATATTCAATACAATAGGCGGACATGTTTACGACAGCGCTGTTCCTGGTCCTGTGGGAGCTGTTTTGGCTATATCGGGCGACTGTGAGCAAGCCGCTCATCTGGCAACACTTTGCGGCACATGCCGTCAATGCGAGCAGTATTGCCCCATGAAAATAAAGATCAGTGATTTATTGCTGCGAAACAGGGTTGATATCATAAAACAAGATAAGTCGCTGCTTGCCGAACGCAATGTTTATAACTTCATCATGAAAAAAATCGAGAGCCGAAAAGACATGGACAAGTCAAAGGATTTCTTCAACAGAATGGAGTTTAAGCAGCTGCTGAAAAAAACCTGGGGCGTGCATAGGGAGATTCCTAAGTTTGCCGAGAAATCATTCTCAGAAATGTGGCGTGAAATAAATAAAGTTGAGAGTTGAAAGTTGAGAGTTGAAAGTTAATCTTAAATCAATAATACTATGAAAAAGACTATTACCTTATTAGTTATGATGTTGGTTGCAGTGACAGGTTTTACACAGAGTTTTGTGATGATAAACACTGGTAATCAGCAGAAAACAGAAAATTTGTTTAAAGATTCAAATCTGAAGATTCATTATTACAACGACAACTTTGTGCTGGCTACGGCTGAAGTTGTTGACAAAAACATGATAGTGTTGGATTCACCGGCTTTTGCCGGCAATGACGCTTATTACATAGTCTATTGCGGCAAAGAAAATCAACAAGATTATCTTGCTGAAATTAAAGCGAAAGCTTTGTTCAGTGATGACAATATCATGATTTTCAATCAGGCGGTGAAGCCATATAAGAACGACGGCACGATTGCGGTTTTCAACAAGGAAGCCAAGAGAGCTGTAGCGAATCGTGATTTCCCGTTTGTGACTGAAGAAAACGCTGTCATCCGTGAAATGATGAATCAGGTGAATATGGATTCATTGGAGGCTACGGTTCAGTATCTTCAGGATTATCAGAGTCGTATTTGGAATTCCGACAATGCTTTTGCGGCATCTGATTGGATTGCCGGACGTATGGAGGCTCTCGGTCTTGAGGTGGAGCAACAGCCATTTTATGCAAGCACATGGACTGGAAGCGGTCAGGCTGCACCAAATGTCATTGGTATTCAGCGCGGTACTCTTTATCCTGACACTTACGTCGTTTGCGGCAGCCATTTCGACTCGTTCTCATACGAAGCTATGTATGGCGGCGGTGCATGTCCGGGTGCCGACGACAACGCCACAGGTGTGGCTTCAGTGCTTGAAAGCGCCAGAATCATGACGCAATATGATTTTGAATATTCAATCATTTATTGTGCTTACGGATGCGAAGAGATGGGACTTTACGGCAGCGAGGCATACGCCTCACGTTGCCAACAGGAAGGAATGGAGATTTTGGGATATTTCAACAACGATATGAACGGCTATCTCTATGGCGACCAGATTCATATCGACTGCATTTATCCGAATTCGGTGGCTCCAATCGGCGATTATTACATGAACGTCGGTAGCGTTTATTTCCCGGAACTGCCAATAAGACATGTCAATTTCAACGAAGGCGACAGCGACCACACTTCTTTCAATAATCATGGTTATATGGGAATTTATCCTTTTGAGGATTATCAGCATTACAGCCCGAATATCCATACTACGAATGACTTGATTGGTCCGAGTGTCAATAGTTTTGAGATGTCGCAGCAGTATTGCCGCATGAACATAGGATGCTTGGCTGAATTGGCGAATCCTGTCATCGATGATAATGTGATAGTTGTGGATGAATTAGATGAAGAAATTGTCCGTTATGAGGTTTACGACCTGATGGGAAGAATAGTTAATAAAGATGTAAATAATTTGGAATCAGGCGTTTACATTGTGAGATATACAACAAAGAAAGGTAATGTGTTAACGAAAAAAATCACCAAGTGAGGAGATTATTCATTATCATATTAGTTTTATCAGTATTTTCCCGTTTTGCTGAAGCTCAGGAGGAAGAACAAGTTGTTTTTTCATCGCCAGGCGGATTTTATGAAAATGTTTTCCAGTTGCAGTTGACAAATGTCAACCCCGACAACCATATCCGTTATACAACAAACGGTAATCGTCCTACGGCAAGTTCGCCTCTTTATACCGAGTCGCTGGTTTTGAACGAGGAAATGTATTCAAAATCAGATATTTACACCATAGTAAATTGTCCACCAGATCATTTTTTTCATGTTGATTCGGTGCAACATTGTATAATAATCAGGGCTGCGGTTTTCGATGAAAACGACAGCTGCGTGAGTGAAACGGTAACAAACAGTTATTTTATCAATGAGTTAGGTTGCGACACACACGGACTGCCAGTGGTATCGCTATGTGCCGACTCGCTTGATCTGTTTGATTATTACACTGGTATTTTTATTCCTGGATTTCATTACAACCCGCATAATCCTTACCTAACCGGAAATTATTTCATGAAAGGCGATGAATGGGAAAGAGTTATCAATTTTGAGTTTTATGAGACTGATAATGAAGGAATCAACCAAGTAGTAGGGCTTCGCACACATGGAAATCAGCAGAGGTGGAAAAGTCAGAAGGGGATGAAGATTTACGCTAGAGAGGAATATGGTGTGAAACGTTTGTATTACAAGTTTTTTGAGACTATTCCGAATGAAAGTTTTAAGCATATTTTGTTAAGGGCGTTTATGGGTTCGTGGTTAGGTGCTGGTTGCAACGACTATATCTGTGGCCGTATCGCCGAACCGCTTGATTTCGAATCATTGGCTTCCAGACCTGCTGTTTTGTTTTTGAACGGTGAATATTGGGGAATTTATTTCATTTCCGAAAGACCTGACGAAAGGTTTTTACACGATCATTTGGGTGTTGATAAAGATTCGGTTAACATAATGTACGGCTGGCATGGAGAAGTTGATTGCGGCAGCCCGGATGATTTTTTGGAGTTTTACCATTGGATGGAACATGCCGATTTGACACAAGACGATCAATATGCGTATGCTGAATCAAAGATTGATATGAATAATTTCATTGATTATTATATTTTTGAGATGTTTTGTGGAAACAGGGACTGGTCAAACAACAATGTCAGGATATGGCAGGTTGGCAATGGCAAATTCCGTTGGATTTTCTACGATGGAGACTCTTGTTTTACCTATTTGGATTTTGATGTTTTTGCCAATGCCGTTTATGTGGGCACTGAACAATATCCGTCGAGCACAAAATCGACGTTGTTTTTCAGGCGCTTGTATGAAAACGAAGATTTCAGGCAACGTTTTGAAGAACGTTTTCTAGAGCTTGCTTCAACGACGTTTGCTTGTAATAACACGCTGCCGGTTTACAATTATATCAAAAATACGCTAGATGGTGAGGTGTCGAACCAATCTTCAAGATTTGGCTCACCACCATCCAATCATACTTTATGGGTTAATTATTCCATGTATTTGGTAAACAGGTTTTTAAGCCAACGACCTGAACAAATAATAGATCAGTTGTATGGTTTTTTATCTGTTGATGAACCGTTGTCTGAAGATGTTGTGATTTATCCTAATCCTACCAATGATATAATCAGAATTCAAAGTGATGTGGTCGGATGCGAGATTTACGACATTGTCGGAAAATGCGTGAAATCAGTACCCACAAATGTGGAAGAAATTCACATAACTAATTTACAATCAGGAGTTTACATTATTCGACTTTTTATGCCGAACGGAAATGTTGTCACAAAGAAAATTATTAAGGAATGAGTTTTTTCCATTTGAAATATCCAAACACTGCTATTATTACGTAAAGTGCGTAAAGGCTGGCTTTGAACGGGATGTCTTTATAGAAATAAAGGGCGCAGGTGACCACGTCGACCGCAATCCAGATGAACCACTGCTCGAGATATTTGTGAGCCAGGGCCCAGATTCCGATGATGCTCAAAGCCGTTGTGAAACTGTCGGCAATCGGTACATTGCTGTTGGTGAAATTAACGAGAATCAGATAGATAACAAGCCAAACAGCGGCAATAATTCCCAACCACGGAAGTATTAGTTTGCGCGGAAAATGCCGAATTTGTAGTGGTGAATTATTATTCGCCTTGTTAGATCCGTGCACCCATTTCCAATAACCGTAAACTGTCATTGCCAAATAATAAAATTCCATGCCGCAGTCGGCATAAAGGCCTTTCTGGTAATAAAGAACGATGCCGAGCGCCTGCATCATGAAGCCGACCAGCCACATCCAAACGCTGGCTCGATATTCGAAAAGAATATAAGCAAGTCCAAGGACGGTGGTGACGATATCGAGCCAGTGTTTAGAGAGGAATTCCATCAGAATTTAAGTGTTAAGTTTGCCATCATTGTGAAGCCGGCCATCGGGATGAAGCCGATCTGATAATAACGGTTGTCGTTTGGATGACCGCCGCTTTCGTAGATTGCTGAATAAACCCATCCGCTTGAAGCGTAACGTTTGTTGAATATATTGTTCAGGTTAATTTTAAAAATAGCTTCTTTCACCACCTTTTTCGGTTTGAAAGTGTAGCCAAGGCTTACGTTCGACACCGAATAACCAGGCAGCGAGCGGTCGAGGTTTTCCGTGTTGTCGAGGTACATCCTTGAAACGTATGCTGTGTGCCAATGGGCCTCAAATCCCTTCAGGTGGAAGGTGACAAAACCGTTCAGGATGGCTGAAGGCGAGAATGCCAAAGATGAGTTGTCGTAATGTATGGTTGTGTAGCCGGTTTCGCTGTCCCAGTCTTCGACAACTTCATTGAAATCCTTGAGTTTGTTTTGGCTTAACGCTGCGTTGGCCTCGATGGTCAGCCATTTTGTCGCGTTGACGCCCGCCTGAAGCTCAATGCCCGTGCGATACGATTCTTTGATGTTGGTGGTTAGGTTCTCGCCTATATCGCTGACCGCACCGGTCTGCACAAACTGGTCGGTGTAATCCATATAATAAAGGTTGGCTCCGGCCGACCAAATCTTGCCGGAATAGTTGTAACCCAATTCATAATCAATAAGTTGCTCAGGTTTTGGGAAAGGATAAGAGCCATTGTCGGTGAAATTGTTGCGCTCAGGCTCGCGATGGCTCATTGCCACAGAAGCGTAGGCGTGATGATTGTTCATATTCCACGAGATGCCGCCTTTAGGGTTGAAGAAATCATAAATCTCATGAATATTCAGCTCATGGTTGTAATAATTACTGCCTTCTTCATAGAATTTATCGTTGATGCCGTTGGTTTTGTAAGCCACATGACGGTACTGTAAATCACCGAAAAGATTCCAATTGTCAAAGAAGGTGTAAGACGCTTTGACAAAGGCGCTTCCGTCGAATTTTCTGGCGTCGCTGTCGTAATATTTATAGCTGCCGTCGGCCAGATATTTGGCTGCCACACCATCATTGGCAATGTATGTGACGTAACCGAAGTGGTTGCCAACGAAGTTTTGCAAAGCAACACCGCTTAAAAGCTCCAAATTGTCATTTTTATATTTTGTGTACCACATGCCTCCGTAGGTGTCCTGAGTGAGTCCTTTTTGACGGACAAAATCGCTTCTTTTCACCTTGTTTCCTTCTGGGTCGGTGTATGTCATACCGAATTTTGAGAGTTTGTTGTTGTAGCGGAACTCTTCGTAAAAACCGTAGCCGTGTGTATAATGCAAAGTGGCTGTTGTAGCCCAGTGGTCGTCAATTTCCCAGGCTGCCGAGAGGATGTTATGATTCTGCCAGAAGTTGTCGGTGGTTTTGTCCCAGTAGGAGCCGTCTTTGAGTTGGTAGCGCTCGGTGACGTAATTGCCGTTTTCGTCTTGCACAAAATTGCCGTCCTGGTCAGTTACCAGATACTCGTAAAGCGAGTTGTACTGACCAAGGCCCACGTTATACATGTCTTCGTAAGTCTTAATGCCGGTGTGTATGCCGTATGTGCCGTCCATAAGGCTTAAGTTGTTGTCGCCGGCCGTGACTCCGTTCCAAGCTTGTCCGGTATTCTCGAAGTTTCCGATGTTTTTGTAACGGATAATGACATTGTCACCCATCCAGGTGGCTCCGCCGTAGTAGCTTCCGCTGCGGCCCGAGGTGCCGTGGATGAAGCCGTCGGTGTTGGTCTCGTGATAGGCTCCGTCGATTACCAAATGGTTCCAAAGCAATCCGGTCGATGCCTTGGCTCCGAAATTGAGAGTGTTGAACGAGCCGTAAGATCCTGATACTTCGCCGCTTGGTCTGGTTTCTGGTGATGCCGAAATCAGGGTGATGGTGCCTCCGAAAGCGCCGTCGCCGTTGGTTGATGAGCCAACGCCACGCTGAATCTGCACATTGCCAAGCAGTGAGCCGTAGCTGTTCATGTTGGCCCAGAACACGCACTGGTCTTCGGGCGAGTTGAGAGGCACACCGTCGAGGTTCACGTTGATGCGCGAGTCGCCGGCGCCGCGTATACGCATGTAGGTGGTGCCGGTGCCGACGCCGTTCTCGCTCCACGAGATGATGCCCGGGGTTTTTGAGAACAAAAACGGCAGTTCCTGTCCTGTGCTGGAAAATTCGTTGAGTTCGTCTTTTTTGATTTCGGCTACGGCATAAGGAGCCTTTTTCTGCACTCTCACACCGCTGACAATCACCTCTTCCAGCATTTGGATATTGGTGGTGTCGAACAAAATGTTTTCATTCTGCGCATTCACATTTGCTGCCAACAATAGCGCAGCGATACAAATAAAAATTCTTTTCATTTTTGAACTTTTGTTAATTTGTTAATAAATGTGAAGGGGAAAATTAGAAGTATCCATCCCTACGCCGGCATTACCCGGATCAGGTTTTAGGGTATCATCTCAGCCCGCTAGGAGCACCCCTTGAATTTCGGCTGCAAAAATACAAAAAAGTTTAAAGTTTATAGTTTAAAGTGTAAAGATTTTTTATTTTTGCAGAAATAAATTTCGAACTATGAAAAAACTGTATCTCATTGCTATTGCAAGCGTAATGCTTTGTTTTTCTTGCAACAATTCCGACCCCGAGGTTAAAGCCATGCGCGATTTGGTGAAACGTGTGGTTCCGGAATATTCCAAACATATCAAATTAGAGCTTCTTGTCAACGACACCATAGATTGTTTCGAGATAGAAACCGTCGGAAACAAACTTGTGATCAGAGGCAATAACGCCAACAGCATGGCAGTCGGATTGAATCATTTTTTGAAATATTACTGCCTTGCTGAATACTCGTGGTTCGAAACGGAAAAGCTCGAGATACCCATGCATATGCCGCGTGTGCCGGAAAAAGTCCGCCTGAATGCGCGTGTGCCTGACAGATTTTTCCTCAACTACTGCACCTTCGGCTACACCATGCCTTGGTGGAACTGGTCGCAGTGGGAGCATTTCATCGACTGGATGGCTTTGAACGGCATCAATCTGCCGCTGGCCATCACCGGACAGGAGTCGGTTTGGTATGAAGTATGGAGCGATTTAGGCTTGACCGACGAGGAGATACGCAGTTATTTCACAGGTCCGGCACATCTGCCGTGGCACCGCATGCAGAACATCGACCGTTGGGGTGGACCGCTTCCGATGGTGTGGCTTGAGAACCAGAAAGCCCTGCAAAAACAGATTGTGGCCCGCGAGCGCGAGCTTGACATGAAGCCTGTGCTGCCAGGTTTTGCGGGTCATGTGCCGCCTTGTATTAAACGTCTGTATCCCGACGCTCCGCTGGCTTCGCTTGGCGACTGGGCCGGCTTCGACAGCACCTGCTGGTGCAAGTTCCTCGACCCGCTCGACCCGCTTTACACCGAGATACAGAAGAAATTTATTGCCAAGCAAACCGAGTTTTACGGCACCGATCATATCTATGGCATAGACATTTTCAACGAATTGATTCCGCCAAGCTGGGAGCCTGAATATCTGGCCCGAGTAAGCCGTCAGGTGTATGAGTCGCTAGAGGCTGCCGACCCTGAGGCGAAGTGGCTCGAGATGGCCTGGCTGTTCTGGAACGAACGTCAGTACTGGGAGGTGGGCAACCGCATCGAGGCCTACATCACCTCAATGCCTAAAGACAGACACATAATGCTCGACTACTATTGCGAGCGTCAGCCGGTGTGGGAGCGCACCAAGGCTTATTACGGAGTGCCGTATATCTGGTGTTATTTAGGTAATTTCGGAGGCAACTCCATGCTGGCAGGCAATCTGAATATTGTGAACGAGCGTATCGAAAACGCTTTTAAAAAGGGCGGTGACAACTTTATCGGTATAGGATCAACTCTGGAGGGCTTCGACTGCAACCCGTTCATGTATGAATATGTGTTTGAGAAAGCTTGGGACGATCCTCTCACCCAAAAAGTCGACCGTTGGGTTGAACATTTAGCCGACCAGCGCGCGGGCCGATTGGATGACAACTATCGCGAGGCATGGCGACTGCTGGCCGACAGCGTATACAACAAAGTATCGTCACCGGGTCAGACAGTGCGCATCAATCAGCGCCCGACCATGGGTAACATCAAGGAATACAGGCAGTATTACATTGCTCCGACCTACAAATACAAAAACATAGTTTTATTGGATGTGCTTGACGATATGCTTGCCGCGAAAAGCAACAGCAGAGCGCGTCATTTTGATATTGTGAACGTTACACGACAGCTGCTGGGCAACTATTTCAGCGATCTCTACGCCGATTATGTAAGGGCTTATCATGATAAAGATTATAAAAAGCTGCATCAAATCGAGAAGACCATGACTTCCATTCTCGATGACACCGACACCATACTGGCCACCGAAAGCGCATTCCTTGTGGGCCGCTGGATTAAAGATGCCAGAGCTATTGGCAAAACCAATGCCGAAAAGGATTATTTTGAGAGCAATGCACGCAACATAATCACCACCTGGGGCGAGGAAGACGCCTTGTTGAACGAATACGCCAGCCGCGCATGGGCCGGTCTGACCAGCACTTACTACGCATACCGCTGGAAAGAATTCTTCAAGGATGTCGATGAGGCAATAGCCAAAGGTGTGGCTTTCGACGAGCGTGCCTATCACGAGAGAATATGCAAATACGAGGGTCAGTGGTGGCGTGAACGCCTGCACAGCTTCAGCGCCGAGCCGCAAGGCGAGGCGGTGGAGATTGCCCGATATATAGCCGAGAAATATCGTAAAGAATTGGAGAAACGTTATCGTTAACATCTGGTTTAAATGGAAAGGACAAAAGAGATATATAAGGTAACCATAGTCGGCAGTTTGGTCAACGTGCTGCTGCTTGTTTTCAAGTTTGTGGCTGGCGTGCTTGGGCATAGCTCGGCCATGATAGCCGATGCGGTGCACTCTTTGTCTGATTTTATCACTGACATAGTCGTTCTGGTGTTTGTCAAGATAAGCGGCAAGCCAGAAGACAAATCGCACGAATACGGCCATGGCAAGTACGAGACTTTGGCGATGACAGTCATCGGTCTGGTGCTTGTTGTGGTGGCGCTCGGCATCATCAGCGACGGCGTGGTTAAGATTGATGATTTCTTTGATGGACAGGCTCTTGAGGCCCCCGGCATGCTGGCGTTGTGGGCTGCGGTAACCTCGATAGTGTTGAAGGAAGCCGTTTATCGTTATTCCATTATCAAGGCCAGGAAGCTGCAGTCGCAGGCATTGGAAGCCAACGCTTGGCATCACCGCAGCGACGCCTTGTCGTCGATAGGCACCTTGATAGGCATAGGCGGCGCCATCTTCCTTGGCAACAAATGGGTTATTCTCGACCCTATAGCCTCGGTGATTGTCGGTATCTTCTTGGGTAAGGTGGCATTTGGTTTGCTTAAAGAGGGCGTGGGCGACCTCACTGACACGGCATTGCCCGAAAGTGTGGAGCAGGAAATCATTCAGATGGTGTCGGAGGTTGAAAATGTCGGCAACCCGCACAACCTCAAGACGCGGCGCATAGGCAATCACTATGCCATCGAGCTTCACATCAAGATGGACGGCGACCTTACCTTGCGTGAATCACACGACAAAGCTACGGAAATCGAGAATCTGCTACGCAGTAAATATGGCAATGAAACTCATGTAGGCGTACATGTGGAGCCGTTTGACGAATAATAATTTTAGTTTAAATAGTAAAAAGTAAGATAATATGTTGATTTTCACAGTGCTCGGCTCGCTAGGTCTTCTTATCTATGGTATGAAGGTGATGAGCGAGGCGTTGCAGAAGATGGCAGGTCCGCAACTGCGTCACGTTCTTGGACGCATGACAACCAATCGTTTCACAGGTATGCTTACGGGTGTGCTGGTGACTGCGGCAGTGCAGAGTTCCACCGCCACCACAGTGATGACAGTGTCGTTTGTCAACGCCTCGTTACTGACTTTGGCACAGGCTATTTCAGTGATTATGGGCGCCAATATCGGTACCACCTTGACGGCTTGGATTATGTCGGCCGGATTCTCTTTCAATATAGCCGATGTGGTGTGGCCGGCTTTTTTGGTTGGCATGATTTTCATATTCAAAAAACGTCATGCCACCTTCGGTGACTTCCTGTTCGGCGTGGCTTTCATGTTTCTCGGTTTGGGCACTTTGCGTGCCACGGGAATGCAGATGAACTTGGGTGAAAACGAGGCTGTTCTGAATTTCTTCTCTTCATTCGACCCCGACAGCATTTTAACAACCTTGCTTTTCCTGCTCATAGGCGGCATACTTACCATGTGCGTGCAGTCTTCGGCGGCTGTGATGGCCATCACCATGATATTGTGCTCAAGCGGCGCTTTGCCGATTTATCAGGGTATAGCTCTGGTGATGGGCGAAAACATCGGAACCACAGTCACCAGCAACCTCGCTGCCCTGACAGCCTCCACACAGGCGCGAAGAGCGGCTTTCGCCCATATGTTTTTCAACCTCTTCGGCGTACTTTGGATTCTGATAGTTTTTCATCCGTTCATCGATATGGTGTGTTCATTTGTGGGTTATGATCACACCAATCCTGAGAAGCTGAGCGTGGTGCTGGCCATGTTCCACACATGCTTCAACATAGCCAATACGGCAATTCTTATCGGATTTATTCCACAAATTGAAAAAATCGTATGCTGGGCTATCAAAGACAAGGCCATTGGCGACAAACAGCCTGTCCGACTCCAGTATATCGGCAACGGTATTGTGCAAACCCCTGAAATAGCTGTGCTGCAGGCCGAAAAAGAGACTGCTTCGTTTGGATTGCGTGTTGAGCAGATGTTCGGTATGGTCAGACAGTTGCTCGAGGAGAAAAACGACAGTAAGTTTACCAAGCTATTCGCCCAGATTGAGAATGAAGAAGAAGCTACCGACCATCTGGAGATAGAGATAGCCAAATATTTGGAGCAAGTCAGTAACGACCATCTGAGTGACGAGACTAAAAATAAAATCAGGCAGATGATGCGCGAGATAAGCGAGTTGGAGAGTGTCGGAGACGCCTGCTACAACATTGCGCGCACGCTCAATCGCAAAATGGAGTCGAGCTATCACTTCACCAGCAAACAGTATGAGGGTTTGCGCACCATTATGCAGCTGTGCGAAGACGCTCTGAAGCAGATGAATGTGATTATGACAGGCCATCGCGCCGAACACGACATCAACGAGTCGTTCCGCATTGAGAACGAGATTAATGCCATGCGTCAGATGTTGAAAAACGAGAACATCCGCAATATCAACGAACAAAAGTACGATTACGCTGTCGGTACCATGTTTTCAGATATGGTTACCGATTGTGAGAAACTTGGCGACTATGTCATCAACGTCGTCGAGGCGAGGTTTGGAAAATGAGGTAATGTTGCCAAAAATAGTTGGTGACAGGTAAAAAAAAGATAGGTGGCGGGCTCCTCAAAATAGCCCTGGCTACCTATCTTTTTTTGGACGCTTCAGCCCTAAAATAAAGATACCATTTGACATAATTCTGATAGTGTT
>JAFZXP010000050.1 GCA_017616735.1 Bacteroidales bacterium | reverse complement strand
TTCAGAATTGGAATGATGTCGAGTGGTGTAATGGCAGCACTGCAGATTTTGGTTCTGCCTGTCAAGGTTCGAATCCTTGCTCGACAACATTAGGAAAGAGTTGAAGGCCTGCTACGGAATGTAACAGGTTTTTTTATTGTAAAAAAGATGATAACAAAAGAACAAATTGTCACATTGGCCGAAGAGGCTTTGCAAGGCACCGACCGTTATGTCGTCAACGTGCTGATTAACAAGGAAAACGTAATCGAGCTTTTCCTCGATGCCGACAGCTCGGTCACTATCGACGACTGCGTCGCGGTAAGCAACTACATCAACGGGAAACTCGACCGTGACGTTGAGGATTACGAACTCAGCGTGTCGTCGGCCGGCATAGACGAGCCTCTGCTGAAGATGAGACAATACAACAAATATATCGGCAAGGATCTGATCATTACCGATAACGAAGGCGTGAAAAAGATGTACCGGCTTTTGTCGCTCAACGGTTTGCAACTCGAGGTTGAGGAAGCCGAAGCCAAAAAATACGGCAAGCTGACAAAAACCATCTATCACGAGGCTACAACACTTGAAATCAATAAATTAAAAGAAGTCAGACCATATATTAAATTTTAAAAATGGACACACTTAACTTAATAGACACCTTTTCCGAATTTAAGGAGTTTAAGAACATCGACCGCGAGGCCATGATGCACATCCTGAGCGACGTGTTCAAGGCTATGCTTGCCAAGAAATACGGCAGCGACGAGTATTTCGACATCATCGTCAACATCGACAAGGGCGACCTCGAAATTTACCACAACCGCACTGTTGTGGAAGACGGCGCTGTTGAAGACGAATTGGCCGAAATAGCTTATTCCGACGCTATCAAGATCGAACCCGACTTTGAGGTTGGTGACGATGTGGCGGAAGTTGTCGACATTCACAGCTTCGGCAGAAGAGAAATTCTGGCTATCCGTCAGAACCTCCAGTCGAAAATCATGGAGTACGAAAAGGAAAACATCTATCAGAAATACAAAGATAAAGTCGGTGAAATCATCAATGCCGAGGTTTCACAGGCTTGGCGCAAGGAAATCATCGCAGTCGACGAAGACGGCATCGAGTTGGTGCTGCCAAAAGCCGAGCAGATTCCTGCCGATGTGTACAAAAAAGGCGAAGGCATCCGCGCCATAGTGAAAAGCGTGGAGAACAAGAACGGTTCGCCGGTCATAACCTTGTCAAGAACATCGGAAATCTTCCTGCAGCGTTTGTTCGAGCAGGAGGTGCCTGAGGTTTACGACGGACTCATCACCATCCGCAAGATTGTGCGCGAGCCCGGCCAAAGAGCCAAGATAGCCGTTGAATCGTACGACGACCGTATCGACCCGGTGGGCGCATGCGTGGGTATGAAGGGCTCGCGCATCCATGGCATCGTCAGAGAGCTGCGCAACGAAAACATCGATGTCATCAACTTCACAACCAAGCCTGAGTTGTTCATCACCAGAGCATTGAGCCCTGCCAAGATCACATCCATCAACATCAACGAAGAGAAGAAACTCGCCGAGGTGTACATGGAGAACGACCAGGTGAGCCTCGCCATCGGTAAAGGCGGCTACAACATCAAGCTCGCCGGCAAGCTGACAGGCTACGACATCGACGTATACCGCAACAGCGACGAAGTCGACCTTGAAGACGATGTCGATTTGAAGGAATTCAACGACGAAATCGAAGACTGGATCATCGAGTCACTGCACCGCATGGGCTGCGACACAGCTAAGAACGTGCTCGCCTACACCCCTGAGGAAGTGGCATCGCGCGCCGACCTCGAAATCGAGACAGTGAACGAAGTGTTCAAGATTTTGCAGGCTGAATTCGCTGAATAATATTTCGTAGGGGCGAATGATGATTCGCCCTTACAAAACGATATAAGATTAGAAAAACAAACAACAAATTGTATTTTTATGTCCGAAGAAGTTGTAAACATCAGATTATCAAAGGCTGCCAGAGAGTTTAACGTTGGCACGTCGACAATTGTGGAATTCCTTGCAAAGAAAGGTTTCAAAATTGATTCATCGCCCAACACAAAGCTCACCGCCGAGGAATATGCCTTGGTCAGAAAAGAGTATCAGGGTGAAAAAGAGGTGAAGAAGAACGCCGATCAAATCGGAAACATCGCCTTCAAGGGTAAAACCATAACCGTTGAAGCCACCGAGCGTCCTGCGGTTGAAGAGGAAGAAGAGGAAATTGTGGCTATCAAATCGAATATTTTGCCCAAGACCGAGGTGAAAGAAGATGTAAAAGTTAAGGTTGAGAAGCCGAAAGCTGAAAAGCCTAAAGTTGAACAACCTAAAGCCGAGCAACCTAAAGATGACAGCGTCAAGGATGCCATCAAATTGAACGTGGTGGGTAAAATTGACCTGGACGGCGGCAAAAAAGCCAAGGCGCAGAAGGGTGACGGACAGCCCGATAATTCTCAGGCCAAGGCTGAGAAGCCTGCTCCAAAACCTGAGGCAAAGCCTGAGGTGAAGCCTGAAGCAAAACCCGAGGTAAAACCTGAAGTTAAGCCTGAGGTGAAACCCGAGGTGAAGCCAGCTCCAAAACCTGCATCTGATGTCAACTTCATCCCTACCAAGTTCCAGAAGCTTGAGGGTCCGAAAATCCTCGACAAGATCGAGCTTCCGGTCGAGCACAAAGGCAAAGGCAAGCCTGTGGCTTCGTCTGATGACAAATTCGGCAAGGACAAGAAGAAAAAACGTAAACGCATAGGCAACGGCCCTGTCAATCCTAACGAGGTGGCAGGCACCGACAAGCCAAAGGATAACAAAGACAGCAAAGGCGGCAAGCCAGGCGACAAAAAGCAGGGCGGCAAACCGATGGACAAAGGCGAAAAAGGCGATAAACACAAAGACCGCGACCGCTTCAAGAAAGGTCGTCAGCCTGTTGTTGAAGAGCACGAGCTTACCGACGACGAGATTAAGAATCAGATTAAAGAGACTCTGGCTCGTCTGTCGCCACTTGGCAAGTCGAAGACTTCAAAGCACCGTCGTGAGAAACGTCACAACATCCAAAACGAGCTTGAGGAGGAAAGAATGCACGAAATGGAGGAACAGAAAGTCCTCAAGGTGACGGAGTTTGTGACAGCCAACGAGTTGGCAACCATGATGAACATCCCTGTCACCAAAGTCATCGGCACTTGCATGAGCCTTGGCATCTTCGTGTCTATCAACCAGCGTCTCGACGCCGAGGTGTTGCAGATGGTGGCCGAAGAGTTCGGATTCAAGGTTGAGTTCACCAGCATCGAAGTGCAGGAAGCCCTTTCAGAAGTGGACGAGCCTGACAACCCGGATGAACTCGTCCCGAGAGCCCCTGTGGTAACAGTTATGGGTCACGTCGACCACGGTAAGACCAAGTTGTTGGACTTCATCCGCAGCACCAACGTGGTGGCTGGCGAGGCCGGCGGTATCACACAGCACATCGGCGCTTACGAGGTGAGAACAAGCACAGGCAAGAAGATCACCTTCCTCGATACCCCTGGTCACGAAGCTTTCACCGCCATGCGTGCCCGTGGTGCCAAGATTACCGACGTGGCTATCATCGTGATAGCAGCCGACGACAACGTGATGCCTCAAACCGTTGAGGCTATCAACCACGCCCACGCCGCCAACGTGCCTATCGTATTCGCAATCAACAAGATAGATAAGCCAACCGCCGATCCGCAGAAGATTTACCGTCAACTGTCGGAAATGAACATTCTGGTTGAGGAATGGGGCGGCAAGGTGCAGTCACAGGAAATATCAGCAAAACAGGGTATCGGCGTTGATGAGTTGCTCGAAAAAGTGCTTCTCGAAGCCGAAATGCTCGACCTCAAGGGCAATCCTAACCGTTTGGCCAAGGGCACAGTCATCGAGTCGGCTCTCGACAAGGGACGCGGCTATGTGGCCAAGGTGCTCGTGCAAGACGGCACATTGCACGTAGGCGACATGGTGCTGGCAGGCACCACCTACGGCAAGGTGAAGGCCATGTTCAACGAGCGCAACCAGCAGGTGAAAGACGCAGGTCCTTCAACACCGGTGCTGTTGCTCGGTTTGAACGGCGCTCCGCAGGCAGGCGACAACTTCAATGTAATGAACGACGAACGCGAGGTTAAGACCATTGCCAACCGCCGTCAGCAGTTGCAGCGTGAAATGGGCTTGCGCACACAGAAGCACATCACCCTTGACGAAATCGGACGCCGCATCGCCATCGGCGACTTCAAGGAACTCAACATCATCGTCAAGGCCGACGTGGACGGCTCGGTGGAGGCTCTGTCAGACTCGTTGCTGAAGCTGTCGACCGAAGAGGTGCAGGTGAACATCATACACAAGTCTGTTGGTGCCATCAGCGAGGCCGATATCATGCTTGCTTCGGCATCCAACGCCATCATCGTAGGCTTCAACGTGCGTCCTACAATGCAGGCCAGAAAGATTGCCGAGCGCGAGCAAATCGACATCCGACTCTACTCCATCATCTACACCGCCATCGAAGAGATTAAGGCAGCTATCGAAGGTATGTTGGCACCTGAAATTCAGGAGGTTGTCACATGCAACATCGAAATCCGCGAGGTGTTCCACATCAGCAAGGTGGGTAACATCGCCGGTTGTATGGTGCTCGACGGCAAAGTCAACCGCCAGACCAAGATCCGCCTGATCCGCGACGGCATCGTGGTACACACAGGCACACTCGGCTCACTGAAACGTTTCAAAGACGACGTCAAGGAAGTTTCAGCAGGCTTTGAATGCGGCTTGAACATCGAAAACTTCAACGACATCAAGGTTGGAGATATCATCGAGGGCTATCAGGAGAAAGAAGTCAGCAGAAAACTTTAATGGAGTTAGAAGTTAGAAGTTAGAAGTTAGAAGTTAGAAGTTGACAGTTGATAGTTAGCAGTTGGCAGTTGATAGTTGATAGTTGATAATAAACAGTTAGTTATTATGAAAAGATTTGTTATCACCTTATTGATATTGATCGCGACGAGATTCGCATACGCCGGAAGCATTCTTTTTGACGGCTTCGAATATGCCAATCAGGACGGACAGGCGCCTATCGGATGGGTAACCGCCAACGACACATGGCTGGCGGGATACCTGCCCAAAGACCACAACCGTATCGCCCATACCGGCAATTGGTATGCATATACCGACAGTGCCGACTCGTGGATGTTTATGCAGATGAACATGAGTGAGCAGCTTAAATACCGTTTCTCGCTTTGGGCAATCTCCGACGGCGGATACCAATTGGAGATATGGGCTGGCAGTGCGGCATATCCGAGTGCCATGACACAGCTTTTGCTTTCAGACATTGTGAATATCGGCGGTTATGAGCAATTTTCAGCTTACATCGACGAGGTAGCAGCTGATCATGAATACTTCGGCATTCATGCGGTTTCGGCTTACGGCGACTACGTGCTCACCATCGACGATGTCAATGTCGACCTGGTTGAAAAATACGCCATGCAAGTGACGCCTGACAATATGCAGACAAGCATGACGCCTGGCTCGGAGGTGGAATTCAGCTTCAAATTCATCAACGTGGGCTACGAACCGCTCAACGTGTACATCACCCCGCAAACTGAGTATTTCACCAACATCCATCTGTATGCCAACGGCGTCGAAGCGCCAACATTCCCGGCCGCTACCGACGAGATTATCGAGATTAGAGGCGTGGCCACCATGCTGCCAAACATCGCCGTCGGATCAACCACATGGATCGATATCATGTTCACACTCGACTGCGGATGCGCCACGGCAATGTTCACCTTCTGGGCTACGGCAAGTACCGATTCAACCGAAGAGATCTCGGCCCAGACAAGCATCTACCCTAACCCGTCGAGCGGCACATTCACCATCGAGGGCACTGGCGACATCGCCATATTCAACAGTCTCGGACAGCTGGTTATCAGCAAGCGGATAACTGAAAAAGAGACGATAACACTGCCTGAAGGCATCTATCTCATCAGAAAACCCGACGGTACAACTGAGAAAGTAGTCGTTAGACGTTAGATTATGAAGAGATGGTTGGCCATAATGATGATGCTGTTGCTGCCGATGCTGGCATCAGCGCAGAATTTCACCGACAGCAATCTTCCGATTGTAGTTATAGATACAGACGGAGGGGTGAATATTCCCGACGAACCCAAGGTTTTGGGAAACATGAAGATAATATGGCATCAGGATGGCTCGAGAAACTATCTGACAGACATCAACAACCCTGAATTTCTGAATTACGACGGCCGAATAGGCATCGAAACTCGAGGCAGCTCGTCGCAAATGTTGCCCAAAAAGCCTTACGGCCTTGAGACTCTGCAATCTGATGACGTCACCAACAACAACGTCAGCATTCTTGGCATGCCCAAGGAAAACGACTGGATCTTAAACTCGCTGGCATTTGACCAGACCGGCATGCGCGACGTCATTTCATACGAATTATACGAAAACCTAGGGCAGTATTCACCGCGCCGCGTTTATTGCGAAGTGGTGATAAACGGCGACTACAAAGGCCTTTACGTCTTCATGGAGAAGATAAAAGCCGACGATAACCGTGTCAACATCCAGAAGATGGATCAAAACTGCAACAGCTATCCTGAAGTTACGGGCGGATATATCGTGCAGACCGACAGAAGCGATTACACTTCACCTGCCGCTTGGACCATGCCGGGCTACAGCAGCGGATGGCCAGGCAGCGCCACAGCCACTTTCGTGCATCATTATCCGAAGCATGGCGACATTACAACCACCCAAAACAACTACATAAAAAACGTGTTTATGAACCTTGCCACACAGGCGGGCAATCATAACCTCAGCTTGGCCAATGGCATTCCAAGCATAATCGACGTGGCAAGTTTTGTCGATTTCATGATTATTGCCGAGTTCTCGTCAAATGTGGATGTATACCAGTTGAGCACTTTCTTCCACAAAGACCGTAAAGGCAAGCTGCGCGCCGGCCCGATTTGGGATTACAACCTGACGTATGGTCACGACGAATTCGGCAACCGCAGCCGCTACGACGTGTGGCAGTTCAACAACGATGACAATAACGGCCCCAAATTCTGGAAAGATTTGTTCGACACCAACACGTTCCGGTGCTATTTAGCCAGACGTTGGGCCGAGGTGACAGCCACAGGCAACGTATTGGATTACAACCTGATATGCGCCAGAATGGACGAGATCGACCAATGGATAGCCGAAGGCGTGGAACGAAACAACCAACGTTGGCACACCATGAATCAGCATGCATCGGAAGTGCAGGCCATGAAAAACTGGATTCAACAGCGAATCAACTGGTTAGATCAAAACATCAGTTCCTCATTTAATTGTGACTACCCCGATTTGCCTTCTTTGGTAATCTCGCGCATCAACTACAACCCGCTGCCCAACGACACTATCGACGGCAACAACTACGAATTTATTGAAATCAGCAACAACAGCGACGCCTCGGTCGACCTTACCGGAGTTTACTTACGCAACCTTGGCGTAACATACACTTTCCCTGTGGGCTCAAGCCTCGAGGCACACGGCAAACTGGTTCTCTGCTCCGACTCGCTAAGCTTTATCGAGCGCTACAACCGCATCCCGTTCGGGCAGTATCTGCGCAAGCTCTCCAACAAATCGGAAGACATTGTGATAGCCAACGCCTGGGGCGATGTCATCGACCAAGTGAAATACGCCGACACCGAGCCATGGCCAATCGAGGCCGACGGCTTGGGAGCCTTTTTGCAGCTTATCGACCTCAACATGGACAACAGCTTGCCCGAAAGCTGGGTGGCATCGTACGACTTTGACAATGTTGAGGCTTTGTCGGAAGGTTCAATCAGCATCTACCCCAACCCGTCGAGCGGAATTATCAACATAAGCACTGAAGAGGATGTGATTTCTGTCGAGGTTTTTGACATCACCGGAAAGAGAATGGCTGTTTACCGCAGTCGCACAATCAACCTGTCCAGTTTGCCCAACGGCTTATACAATCTGCGAATCAGCACAGCCGGCAAATCGGTGGTCGGCAAGATAGCCTTAATGCATTAAGATATTGCGCATCTGCTCGCCAAGACCGATTTTGTAGCCTTGGCTTGAATAAACTATTTCATCGTTTTCGTCGACTATCGTAAAGAGAGGCAAATTGACGCTTTCAACGCCGCCGTCAATTTTCATCACGATATTATCAGGCAACTCATTGAATTTCTTAGATTTGAAATTATTGAAATCGCTTTCGCCGCGGAACACAAACTCAATGCTTCCTCCCCACTTTTCAAAATCAGATTTCAAAATCGAGAATTCCTGCATGGCATGGGTGGTAGGTTCGCTGCCGCTGTCGAGATAGGCAACAATGCGTAAATTGGACGTTTCGTTTTGAGACGTTTCAGGAAACGTCTCTACGATAGGTTCGCGCATAATCAATTCGACATTTGTTTTCTTTCCGCTCTCTATCGTGAAGAAAACCAAATGATTAAGCACGCTGCCGTCATCAAGGCGCGGCCCCGAACTCATGACGTAATAGCCCGGGTCGAGTGTTATGCCGCCCTCGGCCATCATCTGCGACAGCGTCATTCCAACGTCCATTCCAGGATCCATGGTATCGTATGCCAGCAGGTCGAAGGTGTTGCCGTTGAATTCCTTAATGCTGAAATGCGTGTAATATCGTGGGTCGTCGGTGCCTTGATAATCAATGACTAATGTGCCTGGTTTTTGAGACGTTTCAGGAAACGTCTCTACAGGGGCAAAATCGACATCAATCCATTGATTATCATAATACTGCACCTTGCCCGTGACAGGGTCAATTCGTGAAGGGTGGCCTGCGGCGCGGGCCAGTGCCACAAAGAAAATGTCGCGCGAATGCGAGTCGGTTACACGGCTGCGCATGACACCGTCCGGCGACATCGGAATCTGGCGTACATTCAAATCATTGCTGATTTCAATGCTGTCGCGGACGAACTTGATGATATCTGATGGCGTCGTGAGAGACGTTTCAGGAAACGTCTCTACAAATTTGTTAAATTCGGCACGATATGGGCGCAACATTTCGTTGGAAACGCGAGGATTTACAATGTATTTGTAATAAAAATCGTCATTTTGAGACGTTTCAGGAAACGTCTCTACACAATCGATTAAAACATCCATGGTTACGTCACGCAAATCCTTGTCAGAAATAACACCTAAAATTTTATATGCCTCCTCTTCCCTGCCCGATTCTCTTGCGTAATCAACGAAATTCTTGATTGTCTGATAGTTACCCCATGATTTCGCCATGATTTCATGGTTGTAATCGCCTTCGTTTTGGGCGGCAACACATTTTGCGACGTAGGCATTACGTATTGAATCCTCATAGGCGGCACGACGGTTGTTTTCGGCGCGCATTTCGGCTGAAACATTGGGGATTCGGGCATTTTCAACGGGTGGAATTATGTCGTAATCGTATGATTCGATATCCGTAGAGACGATGTACACATCGTCTCTACATAACGTTATTCTGATATTATCGGTTGACCCGATTTTCAGCACCTCGTAGCCGAATTTTCCATTTTTCGAGGCATAAACCATCATCGTACCCAATCCGGCTGTCAACCATGTATCTCCATGATTATCAGTGTATTTTGTAGCAACTGTGTTGTATTCCGAATAATTGTAAATCTTGAAATCGACACGTGCACCTTTAACCGCTTTGCCTTCGGCGTCAACAACTTTGACATTCAGTTTGGCTGTCGCGGCATAGTTTTCAACAACATTGATTTCGGTATAGTTGGCATTTCGGTCGATAACTTCCTCTGGGCCGTTGTAATCGCCGAAAACACGAGTGTGCACTAGCAATGCGCGCGATGCAGGGGCATTAAACCAACCCAGATCGAGCACTGGCTCAGGCTCACAGGCGCCCAAGAAATGCCACCTGCCGTCAACCCAAGCCTCCACCCAGGCATGGTTGTCGTCGCAATGCGCCCAGCGTGGCACATAAACCTGACGTGCTGGGATGCAAACCGTACGCAAAGCCGCCACCAGCAAAGTCGACTCCTCGCCGCAGCGTCCCCACGAGGTTTTGATGGTCGCCATCGGAGCACTGGTTCTGGAATCGGAGCCTTTATAGTTCACCTTCTCGTGACACCAATGATTGACTTCCAAAACGGCATCGTACATCGACAAATCCTTGACTCTGTCGCGCAATTCATCGTAATAAAACGTTCTGAAATCATCCAAATTCTCGTTGTTTACACGAATCGGCAACACGAAATGCTTGAATTCACGCTCAGGCACCGAATTGCCCCATGGCAACTCCTCTTTTGCCTTGAAAGACGCCTCGATATTTTGCAAAAAATAATCTTCAGCGTAATCAACGGCATCGCACTGCGGCATCGAAGCATACAGAAAATCCAATGCTTTCCGCTCTTTTTTCGAATTACTGTCGGAACACGATATTGCTATTAATGAAATAACAATAAAAAGGAATATTTTTTTCATTTTATAAATTCTGTCAAATCAGAATTCAATATCTCCTGCAATTCGGCACGATGCGCCTTGTCGGTCTTCACGAACAAAAATCCCCACACGCTCATGGCCGGATTCTGGAGGTCGCGAGTCTCGACAACGCCATGGAAATGCCTCTTAATCTTTTCAAAATCAAGAGCTTTCGTCGTCTCGTAAGGCTTGTCCAAAACCACAAAGCTGAACACATCGTCTTCAATGCTATTCCACATCGTGGCATAATCGGGATGAATGCCCTCGAAATAGCATTGCACTGGCAGCAAACCGCAGGTGTGACGTGTCAAATCGTTGAGGCACATGCCTGCGAAACGCAGCGGATTCACCTCAATCGGGATGGCTTTGCCGCTATTCTTATCGACACGGAACTCCACATGCATCGGGAAGTTGCTGAGATTCAGCACGCCGTTCAAGTCGATGAGGAACTGGTTGAACGGGCCGTAATTCTTCTCAAAAATCTCCTTGCTCATGCAATAGAGGCGGTCGCTGACATCGGTCTCCGACTTGAAGATATGATGGAAGATATTGATAATATTTGGCTTACCGTCTTTGTCGTAATAAGCGTCAACAGCATATTCTTCGCCTTGTATGAAGTCTTCGAGCACAAATTTGCCGCTTTTGACCACCGTTTCAGGGAACACCGCGCACTGTTTGGCAAAATTCTTGTCTATATCGTCCAAAGCATCCCGCCATTCTTTCTTGTCGCGCACAATGTAAACGCCCACGCTGAGGAATCCGACTGCCGGCTTTATCACCAAAGGCAACGGCAGATTGTCAGGATTTAGCGAACGTAATTCATTCATTTCCACTTCTTTATAGTAGAAGTCAGGGAAAATCTTGGCGCAAATCTTACGAAACTCGGCCTTGTCCTTAACGATTTTCACTTTTTCAATGAGCTCAGAGCCTGCCAGATGCGGATACAGCCACACCAAAGCATTCTCCGACACGGCATAAAGCTTGCCAGTTTGCTGATATTGCTCAACAAACTCCTTGTCGTTAACAAGATTCAGCTTATGGCCTTGCTTTGCCAAAAGCTCCGACATCTCATTTCTCAGAACTGCAATTTGCGATTTCTCCAGATACTCCACCAATGGAGCTGAAACGTATGGTTTTTCAAGTATAATCATATTAGTCTTTAGTTTTTAGTCTCTAGTCTTTAGTAACTAATGTCTAACAACTAAAGACTAAAGACTAACGTCTATCTTAGAATATTAGCGTTTCTATCGGGGCTGTATGAAACAAAGCGAATCGGCACACCCACTTTTTCCTCAATGAATTTAATGTAATCCTCGAGTTCGTGCGGGATTTTGCCTTCAATTTTCTGATTCCAACCTTTCACTGTGGTGTAGACCGGCTTCATTGTCACTGTCGATGCGTCATACGGCAGATAATCAATCACTTTGCCATTATATTCATAGCCGATGCAGACCTTGATTTCTTTCAGATCGTCCATCACGTCCGATTTCATCATCATCAGGTCGGTGACGCCGCTCAGCATGCAAGCGTATTTCAATGCCGGGATGTCGAGCCAGCCTGTTCTGCGCGGACGGCCGGTTGTGGCGCCGAATTCGTGACCGTTGGCACGCAACATCTCGCCTGTCTCGTCAAACAGTTCTGTCGGGAACGGGCCGGTGCCAACACGGGTGCAATATGCCTTGAAGATGCCGTAAACCTTGCCGATTCGGCTTGGAGCCACACCCAAACCCGAGCATGCGCCTGCCGCGATAACCGACGACGAGGTCACGAAAGGATAGCTTCCAAAGTCGACGTCGAGCATCGAGCCCTGAGCGCCTTCTGCCAACACACTCTTGCCTTCGTCCAGATATTTATTGATAAGGTATTCGCTCTCCACAAACTGGAACTTCTTCAAAAACTCGATTGCGCCAAACCACACCTTCTCGTATTCATCAAATGTCATGCCGTCAAGACGCACCTCGTTGATATCGAAATCCAAATCCTTAATCTGTTGATAATGTTTGGCTTTGATATTCTCGTAGCGTTGCTTGAAGTCGCTCATCACGATATCGCCGATACGAAGGCCGCGGCGGGCGGTCTTGTCGGTATACGTCGGTCCGATGCCTTTGAGCGTCGAGCCAATCTTCATCTTGCCCAGCGCCTTCTCGTTGGCGGCATCCAGCACACGGTGAGTCGGCAGAATCAGGTGCGCTTTGTTCGAAATCAGCAGGCGCTGCGCCAGGTTGATGCCCGCCGCGGCCAAGCCGTCGATTTCATCTTTCAAAATCTTGGCATCTATAATGACGCCATTGCCTATCACGTTGACACACTTCTCGTTGAACGCTCCCGAAGGTATGGTGTGAAGCACAAACTTCTTGCCGTCAAACTCGATGGTGTGACCGGCGTTAGGGCCGCCCTGAAAACGGCAAACCATATCATATTTAGGCGTGAGAGCATCCACGACTTTTCCTTTTCCTTCGTCGCCCCATTGCAATCCAAGAAGCAAATCCAATTTTGACATAATAATATTTAAATATTTAAAGATTCAAAATTTAAAACGTCATTCCGAGCGTAGTCGAGAAATCTCAACCTATTTTTAGTTTCTTATTTGCAGGAGATTTCTCCATTCCGCCTATCGGCTTCAGTCGAAATGACGAAGACCCTGTTTTCGTCATTCAAAGCGTACAAAAATACGAAATTTTTCAGCTCCGCTTCCCCACTCTTTCAACTTTTTTCACAAGCTCCAGCTTCCTGATCTTATCTATAAGATTTTCAAGGGTTTTGAGGTTGTTGACATAAACCGACACCGTCGCCACCACCATTCCGCCCTCAATCTTCATCTCCATGGCCTGCATGTCGAGTTTCTCCTGATTGGTGATGATGTCGAACAAAGTGGCACCAAAACCCATCTTATTGACTGCCAGCACTTTAAGAGTTGCCAAAAAAGCAAACTCATCGCCAAACTGCATCCTCGCCTTCACTATGTTTTCGCCGTAACGCGACATCAGTTTCTGAGCCTCGGGGCAGTCGGGATGATGTATCTGCATAGGCTGTCCGGGCAGCTGTATAGCCACCACGTCGTCGCCCGGAATCGGGTTGCAGCAGGTGGAAATCACATAGCCCGACACGCTGTTTTCGTCGGCTTTTTCATCGCTTTTTCTGGATGACGGCCTCACAAATCCAAAGGTGAGATATTTCATCAGATAATCCGACCAGTGGGCGTCGCTGCCCTTGAGGCAGTTTTCCACGTCCTGCTGGCCTATCTTGCGTGTGGCGACAAAATAATACAGGTCGTTGCGTGTGGCCAGATTGAACTTTTCGGCCAAGGTGTTGCGGTTCTGCTTGCTGAAGTCGATTTTGGCACGCTCGAAATACTCTCTGAGCATGGCCTTGCCTTTCTCTTTAAACTCCTTGCGGAAGTCTTTGATGCCGTTTTTCAGGCGGCTCTTGGCGCTCGAAGTGGCCAGATAGTCGAACCATTTCTCCTGCGGTTCCTGATATTCCGACGTTATCACCTCCACCTGGTCGCCCATCTTCAGCTCGGTGTCGATTGGCGACAGCTTTTTGTTGATGTTGGCGCCCACGCAACGGTTGCCAAGGTCGGTGTGGATATTGTATGCGAAGTCGAGCACTGTCGAGCCTTTCGGCAATGTTATCTTGTCGCCTTTAGGGGTGAAAACAAATATCTCGTCGTTGAAAAGATCCAACTTGAAATTGTCGATAAACTCAATAGCCGACACATGATTTTCGTCGGCTTGCTGCACCAAGTTGCGCACCACCTTCATCCAGAGGTCGAGTCCCGACTCGGCATTGCTGTTCTGGTCGCGGTATTTCCAGTAGGCCGCGAATCCGTTCTCGGCAATCTCGTCCATGCGCTCGGTGCGTATCTGCGTCTCCACCCAGTTGCCGCTATTGCTCATAAACACAGCATGTATCGAGGCATAGCCATTGGTTTTGGGGAACGACACCCAGTCGCGCATCTTCTTGTTGTCGGGATAATAATACTTGGTGAATATTGCAAATGTCTCCCAGCAGCGCAGCTTCTCGTCTTCGACATTGGGGCAGTCGATTATGATGCGGGCCACATATGTGTCGTACACCTCTTCGAGCGACTGTCCGAACTTGGCCATACGCTCCCACACGGCGCTCACGTTGCGTTCAATGGCCTGCGTCCGCACTTTTACGCCCATCTTTTCAAGGTCGGCCTTCACCGGAGCCATAAACTCTTCCAGTTCCTTGATTTTGCGTTCCCTCACCTCGGCCAACTGACGCTGCACCGACTCGAACACCTGAGGGTTGATGTACTTGAGGCAGAGATCGTCGAGCTCCACCTTTATCTTATATAATCCGAGACGATATGCAAGCGGCGCGTAAATCTGCGTTGTTTCCGAAGCTATTTTAAGCTGTTTGTGATGAGGCATCGAGCTGAGTGTGCGCATGTTGTGCAGTCTGTCGGCCAGCTTGACCAGTATCACGCGGATGTCGTACGACATGCTCATTATCACCTTGCGGAATGTCTCGGCCTGCATACTGCGAGCCGTCTGCTCGTCGAAGTCTTCTTTGGTCAGTTTGGTGACGCCGTCCACAATCTCAGCCACCTTGTCGCCGAAGCGCTGACGCATGTCGTCGAGTGTATATTCGGTGTCTTCCACCACGTCGTGCAGCAAGGCGCAGATTATCGACGTGCGGCCCATGCCCATTTCGCCGGCGATGATTGTGGCTACAGCCAGCGGATGGTACATATAAGGCTCGCCCGAGCGGCGGCGCGCGTCCTTATGGGCGTTGGCGGCTAGCAGATAAGCCTCGGTCACCATAGCCACGTCCTGCTCGTTTTTCCTTGATTTCCAACACTGTAAAAGCTCGTTGAACTGTCTTTCCAACTCAACTTTCTCTTCAGGTGAATAAGTGTCAGGTAGCGTCATCATAATCCCATGTTTTAAATGCTCGTTTCAAAACTGCAAAATTACAAAGGGATTTGGATAATTGCAAGGAAAAAAGTTAGATTTTTTTCCAAAAAATAAAATTTCATCCGCAGGTTGCCGGAATGATTTTTTTGTTATTTTTGCAGTGTCACTTCCGAAGTGAATAGAGAATTTATTTTTGATTAAAAATTAAAATTTATGGGACAATTAGCGTTCTTGAGGATGTTTATTCTCGTTTCGATATCAGCAGATATCCAAGATAACAGGAGGCACGTTCACGTGTTCAAAAAAGGCGCACGGCATATGAAATCCGTTGCAAAAATATGGATAGAATCAGATGGGGTAAAATGTATTGAAATAGCAGAATCTACTCTATCATCCAAAGAAAACAGTATAATTATGGATGCCATTGATAGAAACTGGGAGTTTATCAACGAACAGATATCAAAGACATTCAGAGGTGAAAAAACGGAAATGAAAAATATAGAAAAATAGGAGATTGGAACCATGTGTAAAATGAAAGATGTAAAAGTCGGTATTAAAGACATGAATTTTACTGCAAAAAGAGGTAAAATAGTCGCCACTTTGACTGACGGCAGAATTATTATTGTCCCAGTGTCATTTTTCCCGGATATAAAAAATCTCTCTGTCAAACAGCGTGAGGAATGGATGGTTCTTGACGACCAGTATTTCACCTTCGAGCACTTAACTCGCATTTACTCCGTCGTTGATTTAATGAAGTTGTCATAAACCTTAGAGTACTGTATAAATCGGGTTCCATCCTTTTCAGTGGAACCCGATTTTTTATTTGCGTCAGGCAGCTGAATGAAAAATTTTGTTGAAAACTTTTGCATCGTATTGAAAAATGTTGTAAATATGCGGTTCGTATACGTGCGTAACATGCGCGCGTACGAACGAATAGAAAAAAAACAATTACTATGTGCAGCTACAACATAACACCCGACGACACATTGGTGCAAAAAGCGAAACCGTCGTTTGCCGACGATAAAGCCTTGAAAAAATGGCTTCAGCAGCAGATGGAAGAAATGCTGCGCAACTATGTACGGCACCAAAACAGAACCATCATAAATTCTGAGGAGCAGGTGGCGCCAGACATCGTGCTCAGTTTGCTTGGTGCCGGCACGCCTATAGCCGACAGTGATTTGAATGGTCGTAACGATTACTATCATTTTCTCGAGGAGAAGTACAAATGAAAAATCTTTTTCTAGATACTAATATTGTAATTGACTTGCTTGAAAAACGCGAGCCATATTGTTACGATACTGTACGTCTGTTCACATTATGACTGCCGTAGAGTGTCTTACAAATCTTTAAATCTTGAATTTCCAAATCTATAAATTATAACTAAATTACTAACTAAATTAAATTATCATAAAGAAAAAATCTTTACTTCTAATGCTGCTGATGGCGTTGATAGCGCCGTGGGTGACATAAAGTAAGTTTTTTGAAAAAATGATGTAGATATAAAAATAATTTGTATTTTTGCAATGATTTTGCAACCATCCTGTGGCGACTAAACATAACCACTTGATGCGTAGGCCGGATGCAGTACAGACCTGTCCCGGCACACCAAAATGATATACGGGTGAGAAATTACCCGTTTTTTACACTATACTAAATTCTAAGTTTATGAAACAAGATTTAATTATACATAGTGATTTACTACCTGAATTTGTTGAAACGAATCTGCAACATACAAATCAAATCTTTCGCATTCCGACAACCGAGAATGTTGAGGCCAGACCTATCCGAAGAAAGATAATTGAGATAGCTTATAAATCGATACTTTCTAAACTGCAAGGAAATAATTTTATAAAAAACGACTTCCTAAATGAAAATGTCTTTCTGATTTTCCGCGAAAGCTATTTGAAAGCTTCCAACAATGCTGCAAGAAGCTGGCAATCGACTTACGCTATTCTTCACATTTATGATGTATTGAAATACGCCCGACCCAAAGATGAAGATTATATCACTGACGATATCAAACAAGGGTTTCAGAAAAACAATCATTATGAAAAGCTGTACAAACTGGTGTATAATATCAGAAATGAAAATCTTCCGTATATGAATTTTCCTGTTGAAGTTTTATTAGGTAGAAAAACAACAGGGATACTGGTTCAATACAGCATTGAGCATAAAAAAACGGTTAGTAAATCTATGCCGTAGCCGATCTAACCGCTTTAAGTTGCGACGATACAGTAAATCTATGCCGTAGCCGATCTGTATTTTCACGCCGCAAAAATACAAATCTTTTTCACTCATACAACCAGTTGCCGAAAAAAAATCTGTTGATAACTCAAATTTCCAAAAAATTTTGTTGAAAACTATTACATCGTATTGGAAAATGTCGTAAATTTGCGGTTTGCATACGTGCATGCATGCGCACACGCATATTTAAATTTAAAAAAACAATTACTATGTGCAGCTACACACAACAAAACATTATCAACCATGAGTGAAACAACTTTGACAAAACTGCTCGAATACCTATATGGCACTCTTACGCCATGCAACATGCGCTGGTTGGCAATGCATTTGATTGAGCAGGCTGATGCTGAGGAGCTAAAGCGCAACAACTAAAATAAATCTTTTAATCTCGAATTTCCAAATCTTTAAATCATAACTAAATTATAAACTAAATTAAATTATCATGAAGAAAAAATCTTTACTTCTGATTCTGCTTATGACGCTATTAGCGCCGTGGGCAGTGAAAGCACAAACAGCGCTGCTGGAGGAGAACTTTGACGCAATGTCGAGTATCGCCACCAGCTATTCTGCAACCGACTGGTTTGCTTACAAAGCCGGAAGCGGCAACAACTGGGCTATTAGCTCTAGTTATGCACACAGCGGTTCAAAAAGTGTGTATTATAACTATAGTAGTTCCTATGATGCGGACTGCTATTTGGTCTCTGTCCCTTTTGACGTAAGTGCTAAAATGGATGAACTTGGCGTTAGCGTGTATGAACGCGTACGCTCAGCTTCTTACGCTGAGGCTTTTGAGGTGTTTTTAGTAAAAGCAAGCGATATCACAAATGCTGAATCTGTTGCTACTGCTACACACTACAGCGCCATTGCATCTGCTTCATATACTAATGAGACATTTTCAGAGGTTACTGGATCCAACTCGAATTCAGCACTTGCTGGGCAAAGCGTAAGACTCGTCGTTCATTGCACCTCTGATGCAAACATGTGGGCTCTTTACATCGATGACATTACCGTTACCGAGACTCAAGCTACTGGCTGCCCGAAGCCAAAGAATCTCGAAGCCACGAATATCACGGCAGAAAGTGCCACCCTTACCTGGACGACAAGTGAAGCTCCAAGCAACGGCTTCAACGTGCGTTATCGTACCGCCGAAATTCCAAATCCAACCTTCTTCGACAGTTTCGAGGACGGATTGTCACAATGGACTATCATTCGTAATGGAGAGGGAATAGATGGCACCGACTGGCGTCAGTTTAATGGCAACTTTACTAACAACCCTATCCCTGCTCATAGCGGTACATACATGGCTATGTCGCGTAGCTATAGCGGAGCTGCCTATAGTGTTGACAACTGGCTTATCACACCTCAGGTTACCCTTGACGGAACACTTAGATTTTGGGCAATTAATGACGATGGAGCCAGTTATTCCGAATCTTATGCTGTCTATGTTTCCACAACAGGAAACGCAGTCGGTGATTTCACCCTTGTTTACACACCTACTAATTCCACTGAATGGACTGAGTTTACCGTTGATCTTAGCAGCTATAATGGCGCTCCTGGTTACATAGCACTTCGTCATACCGATGAGGACAAAGATTACCTCCTTATTGATGACTTCGGCATCTATGATGATCCTACTCCTGCCGGTGCATGGACCAACAGAACAACAAGCGCAAACAGCCTGAATATCAGTGGTCTGACCGAGGAAACCACATACGATTTTGAAGTCCAATCCAACTGCGGCGGCGGCGAAACAAGTGATTGGGTAGCTTCAACATTTACAACACTGGCAAGCTGTATGCCAGTAGCAAATCTCGCTGTCAGCGATGTTACAACAACTACTGTCAGCCTGACATGGACCGACCAAAACAACGGCTCAGCCTCTTATATTATCACCGATGGCAATGACAATGCTGTCACCGTCACCAACCTCACCGCAACTGGTTGCACCGTAATTGAGCTAAAAGCAAACACCGCCTATACATTTAAGGTCACAGCCGACTGCGGTTCAACTGTGGAAACTATTCAAGCGAGAACCGACTGCAACGCCCTCTCTACAATTCCATATAACGAGGGTTTCGAAGCTTCAAGCGAAATTATCTATTGCTGGGACCTCGATGGCTTTGACAGATTAAACAACCCCACATATGCACACACAGGCAATGTCAGTCTTTATGGATCACAAGATCTTGCTTACGCCATTTTACCTATCACAACTGCAAACACCAGTGCATTAATGTTGAATTTCTGGTGGACCAATGGATATAGCGGCTATGACATGGGATCACTCGAAGTTGGTTATATCACTGATATCGACGATTACAGCACATTTGTCAATGTTGGTACCATCGATATGTCTACATCAATCAGTGAGTATGAACATACCGATGACTTTGTCTTCGACGGTGCTCCTGACGGCTCACGTATAGCCTTCAAATATAATGAAGGAACATATGCTCAAGTATTGATTGACGACGTCAGAGTTGAGTATAAACCTGCCTGTATGAGACCAACCAACTTGGTCGCTTCAAATCCTACTGGCCATGGTGCCACATTCGAATGGGACGAAAATGGCAGTGCCGCCGAAGATGGATGGCAGCTTTACTTTTCAGAAGACGCCTCAGCCATTTCCACAGGTTACGAGTATCCGGATGATGTTGTTGATGCCGACACCAATCCATTCACTGTGACAAGCGGATTAAAACCTGAAACAGATTATTACGTTTGGGTGCGCAGCCATTGCGAATATACAGGTTACAGCCCATGGTCAATTCCAGCGACATTCACCACAACCGAGGCATGCCCAGCTCCAACAGGCCTTGCAGCTTCGGAGGTTACAGGTCATACAGCAAAACTGAGCTGGACAGGAACAAGCGAAAGCTATGTTTTGTCAGTTGGAACTTACGACTACACAGGCACACCTGTTATTGGCACCGTGCTTGAAGAAGACTTTGAGGATGGCCAAATGCAAGGCTGGACCACCATTAGTAACGATAACGACAGCAATGCGTGGAGTATTCAAAGTGGTAGTTCCTATGCTCATGAAAGCAATTATTGCGTACGTGCAAGATACACTTCATCCAGTGTTGGAGGAGATGCCAACGATTGGCTGATTTCTCCACAAATCGCATTTGGTGGCAATATTAGTTTCTATGCAAAAAGAGGCTCGAGCGATCTTGACAAGATTCAGGTCTATGTATCCACGACAGGGAATAATATCTCCGACTTCACAGCAATAACCGAGGAGATTACCCTTAAAACCACATACGAATATTTTGAATACGATTTAAGCAGTTATTCAGGGAATGGCTATGTGGCTATTGTTTATACTGCACCTAATGATCAGTATTATGTTTATGTCGATGACATCACCATTACCGGCCCAGTGTATCCGATAGCATGGCAGGAATACAACACCACCGACCTATATAAGACCGTTGGAGGCCTCGATCCAGAAACGCCTTACTTCGCCAAGGTAAAAGGTTACTGCGGCACCGACGATGGCTACAGCCAAGAAACAGCAGTTATCAGCTTCACAACCGACATCGCTTGCCCAGCTCCAACAGGTTTGACCGCTTCCAACCCGAAATCGAATTCGTTTGACCTCCAGTGGACCAACGGCGGCTCTGAAGATTGGATTGTTGCATACAAGAAGACAACAGATGCTGACTTCAGCGAAATCAATCTGAATGAAAGTGATGTTACCGTAGAAGGAAATCTCATAACCTACACTCTCGGTGGTCTTGATGCAGAAACCGACTACATCGTTAAGGTGCGCGACAACTGCGAAGCCAGCTATGCCGGTGACGGCGTGAGCGAATGGACAGCCGAAGTACCTTACTCAACAATCGCTGCTTGCTCGGCAATGAATCCTGTGGTTAGCAACGTCACCCACCACAAAGCAACAGTCAACTTTGAAGGCGAAAGTGCTACAGGCTTTACTGTAAACTATAGAGTGGCCGCATCTATTGATGGTACCAACGAAAAGTTCGACGGAACAGAAATACCTAGCAATTGGACAAAATGGACCGGCTTGGTAGACAATGTTATCGCCGGTACAACTACATTGGGAAGCACTACTTACGGTTGGACAATGACCACCAACACCCCAAACATCTTCAATTCTAACCACATAACACTCAATATCTATGGCTCATCACGCTACCATTGGTTAGTGACACCTGAGGTTAACCTTGCTGCAAACAGCGGCTTGAGTTTCGACCTCGCTTTGACAGCATATGCTAATGGAGGTGTTGGTACAAGTCCTGTATCCGGTACATGTGCTGACGATCGTTTTGTGGTCCTTATTTACGCCAACGGCAAATGGGAAATCCTTCGCGAATGGAACAACAGCGGTTCAGCATACGTCTATAACAACATCGCCACTGCTGGTGAAAACGTGCAGATCGACCTCAGTAGCTACTCTGGCACCGTGAAGATTGCCTTCTATGGCGAGTCAACAGTGGCTGTAACTGGTGATGACAACGATATGCACATCGACAATGTGGCAATTGGTGTCCCAGTTCCTGCTGGCACATGGCAAACCGAACCTACTGCTACTACAACTGCCGACCTCGATGGCCTCACCGCTGGCACCAAGTATGACGTGAAGGTTGTTCCTAACTGCGATCCAACACAGGAAAGCAGCATCGTAAACTTCTCTACAGTTTCAGCTGATAACAAATGGTTCATCACCGCTGGCGAATGGGGTACAGCTGCCAACTGGGAACCCACTGGCGCTCCTACCATCAACCAGAGTGTTACACTGTATGCCAATGTCACCATCGAGAGCGGTTGTGTGGCTGAAGCCAAGAGCATCACTCAAGGCACCCACACCATCACTATTGAGGACGGTGGACAGCTGAAGCACGACAACAGCGGTGTTACAGCAACTGTAAAGAAGCATATCATCGGTTACGGCGCAGGTAACACAAACACCAAACTCGGTTACTATCTTATTTCTAACCCATTATTCCAAACTATCAACAAACACACATCTGCCAGCACGCCTAACATCAGCTCGACAGGACTGCGTACTGGAAACTACGACCTATATAATTGGGACAATAGTAAACAAGGTTATGAATGGCGAAACTACAAATCAACAGCAACTGGCAGTGGTCCATTCGATTTGTCATCTGGTCTTTACGGTTATCTATATGCCAATGAAAACGATGTTGAATTCTTGACCTTTACAAGTACTCTTAGAGCAAGCAACAGCAGTGTCACCAGATACCTTACTAATAACAGCAGTTCATATACATTTGGAGCATGGTACCTCCTTGGCAACCCATTTGTATGCGATGCATACCTTGTCAACGCAAGCACTTCTGGGACAGCGCTTCCATACTATAAGATGAATGCTGAGGGCAGCGGGTTAGTTGCAGTTGCCGATGGATCACCAATAGCTCCTATGCAAGGTGTCTTCTATGAGGCTACAACAAGTGGTTCTGTTTACATGGTTAGAACAGCACCGGCTGTCACAAGCACTGGCAATGGCAACCTGAACATCAGCCTTGCTCAGAACGTCACTTCACGCGATGCTGTTGCAGAAACAGACAACGCTATTGTTCGTTTCGACGGAGGACAGCAACTTAGCAAGTTCAGCTTCCGTGAAAACAGTACCAAGGTCTACATTCCACAGGACAACAATGACTATGCAGTGGTTACTGCAGAAGCCAAGGGCGTGTTGCCAGTCAACGTGAAAGTAGCTACTACAGGCAAGTACACCATCAGCTTCAGCAACGATGACATTGAGTTCACATATCTCCACCTCATCGACAGATTTACAGGTGAAGACATCGACCTCCTCATCGATGAAAGCTACACATTCATTGCAACACCAGGAGACAATGCAAACCGTTTCAACCTTGTATTCAACTCAATCGACAGCAACATCGACATTGAGAGCGAAATCTTCGCTTACCAGAACGGCGACGAGATCATCGTCAGCGGTGAAGGCGAGTTGCAGATCTTCGACGTGATGGGACGCTTTGTGACAAGCATGCGAGTTAACGGCAGCGAACGCATCAGCGCCGAGCAGTACTCAAATGCTGTGTACATCTTCCGTCTGGTCGGAAACGATGTGAAAACTCAGAAAATTGTTGTTAGATAAAAAATAGGAGGAATATATCATGAAAAAGATCATAATAGCTTTAGCATTAGTAATGACAATGAGCTTCGCTGCAAGCGCGCAGGATGGTTTTGTCGCTGACTGGAGTATGGGCGGCGACATATTCCGTACGGGCGGCTTCTTGATGCCGCTTCTCCCTATGGATCACGGCTTGACAACCGATGAACCAGCTCCGCTGGGCAGCGGTCTGTTAATCCTCACCGCAATGGGTGCGGGATATGCGGTAGCTCGCAAACGGAAGAGTAGTCGTTAGTCGTTAGACTTTAGACGTTAGACGTTAGACCTTAGACGTTAGACGTTAGTCTTGGGTCGATAGTAAGTGAAGACGCCTGGTGGCGTCTTCACTTGTTTTATTTTAAAAAATTAACAAAAAAGTTCTTGACAAGAAGGTTTTTATTGTATATCTTTGCAGCGTTGAAAGGATAAAAACTGAGATTTATGAATTGATTCATTAAAAATCAGACTAGATTCTTTTTGACGGAGTGAAAAATAAAAAATCATTAATTATTCTTGCACAAATCAACTTTTATGTTTATTTTTGCAGGTCAAAAGATTGGAATTTATGAAAAGGAATTTATTGCTTGAATTGCTTGAAGATGGAGATAAAGTGAGTTTGTATTCTCCGAAATTTGAAGGAGAGACTTATACGGAATTTGAAAAATTCCTGTTAAAGTATAAAGATGAGTATCCTCAAGATATTGCACAAATTGTATATCGGTTGGATATTGTGAAACGGGACGGTGCGCTTGACAGGCATTTCAGATATGAAGGAAAGAAAAGTGATAGGGTTATGGCTCTTCCATCGCATTTGGAAACGACGTCGTTGCGACTGTACCTATTGAATATAGGGGCTAAAATTCTTATTTTAGGCAATGGAGGAGTGAAAAAAACGGCAACTTATGAAGAAGATGAGTATTTGAATAGATGTGTTGAGACTTTGCAAAAGATTGATATCGAATTGATAAGAATGGAAACACAGAATATTATTTCAATAACTGGAACAAAACTATTAGGGACTTTGACATTTGTCATTGATGATAAAGATGAAAACAAACAAGATACTTGATGAAATCAGGAGTCATATTAGTCCTGAGGTTAAGAAGCAGCTGGAGATTTCAGTTTGCATCGCAAATCGTGTTTATGACATTTTGGAGGCTAAGGGCATGAACCAAAAGGATTTGGCAAAACTTTTGGGAAAGACAGAGACAGAAGTGAGCCGATGGCTGTCGGGAACACATAACCTTACTATAGCAACCATAGCAAAGATTTCGGTCGCTTTAGGAGAGGATATTGTGTTTTAAAGTTTATGGTTTTTTTAGTATAAAACAAGTGAAGACGCCGGGTGGCGTCTTCATTTGCTAAAGTCTAAAGACTAAGGTCTAAAAATCTCCGTTAATCACCGCCATGGTGTGAATCAAATCGAGCAGTTTGTTGGAGTAGCCGATTTCATTGTCGTACCATGCCACGAGTTTTACAAAGGTGTCGGTCAAAGCGATACCTGCTTTTGCGTCGAAGATCGAGGTGCGGATGTCGCCGAGGAAGTCGCTCGAAACCACTGCGTCTTCGGTGTAACCGAGAATGCCTTTGAGCTCTTCTTCTGATGCTCTCTTCATCTCAGCGCAAATCTCGTCGTATGTGGCCGGCTTTGCAAGGTTGCAAGTCAGGTCGACAACCGACACATCCAATGTAGGAACGCGCATCGACATACCTGTGAGCTTGCCTTTCAGCTCGGGGATAACCTTACCCACCGCCTTTGCGGCACCTGTCGACGATGGGATGATGTTGCCCGCCGCGGCACGACCGCCACGCCAGTCTTTCAGCGAGTGTCCGTCGATAGGCTTCTGTGTGGCTGTGGTTGAATGCACTGTCGTCATCAAACCGCTGGTGATGCCCCATTTGTCGTTGACAACCTTGGCAAGTGGCGCCAAGCAGTTGGTGGTGCACGATGCATTTGACACAACCTGTGTGCCTTTTACGTAAGTTTTGTCGTTGACACCGCAAACAAACATCGGGGTGTCGTCCTTTGACGGACCTGCCAGGATGACATACTTCGCACCCGAGTCGAGGTGCGGCTGCACTGCCTCCTTGGTGAGGAATTTTCCTGTGGAATCGATGACGTAATCCGCGCCATATTCGCCCCATTTCAGGCCAACTGGGTCACGGCTAACACTCACCGGAATTTCTTTACCGTTGATAATCAGTGTGCTCTTTTCCAAGTTGTAGTCGAGAGTACCGTCAAACAGGCCGTGCATTGTGTCGTACTTAATCATGTAAGCTTGATAGTCGACCGGGCATGTTCCGTTCATGTAAACAATTTCAATGTCGTCACGATGCTGTGCGGCACGAAGCACCAAGCGTCCGATACGTCCCAGACCGTTGATGCCGATTCTGATTTTCTTAGCCATGATGATATCTTTTTGTTAATAAAATTTCATGCTTCAATTGTTTTGCAAAGTTAGACACTATTTTTAATATAAACAAGCATTTTTCAATAAAATTTATTTTTTCATTATTATTGAGTTTTTTCGTATTTTTGCAAGTTATTTCGTTAGTATGGATAAGATTAGAAATTTCTGCATAATAGCTCATATTGATCACGGGAAAAGCACCCTCGCCGACAGATTGATTGAATTGACTAACACCTTGACCAAGAAGGAGTTGGTGGATCAGGTTTTGGACGACATGGACTTGGAGCGCGAGCGTGGCATCACCATCAAGAGCCATGCCATACAGATGAAATACGAGCACGAGGGTGAAATTTACACCCTTAATCTTATCGATACTCCCGGCCATGTTGATTTCTCGTACGAAGTGTCACGCTCGATAGCCGCTTGCGAAGGTGCGCTGTTGGTGGTGGATGCTTCGCAAGGCATTCAGGCTCAAACCATTAGCAACCTTTACATGGCCATCGATCACGATTTGGAAGTGATTCCGGTGCTCAACAAAATCGACATGGACAGCGCCCAGCCCGAAAAGGTGGAGGATCAGATTGTCGACCTCATCGGCTGCGAACGCGAGGATATTTTACGCTGCTCGGCCCGAACAGGCTTCGGTGTCCCCGAAATTTTGGAAGCCATCGTCAAGCGTATCCCGGCCCCGAAAGGCGACCCTGACGCACCTCTTCAGGCTTTGATTTTCGACTCGGTCTTCAACTCGTTCCGCGGCATCATCGCTTATTTCCGCATCATGAACGGCACCATCCGCACTGGCGAAAACGTCAAGTTTTTCAACACCGGCATGGAATACGACGCCGACGAGATCGGTGTCTTGCAGATGAAACAGGTGCCTAAGAAAGAGCTTTCGGCCGGCAACGTGGGTTATATCATCTCGGGCATCAAGACATCAAAAGAGGTAAAGGTGGGCGACACCATCACTTCGGTCGACAACCCTTGCGACAAGCCGATTGCAGGTTTCGAGAACGTGAAGCCGATGGTGTTTGCTGGCGTCTACCCTGTCGATGCCGACGATTACGAAGAACTCAGAAGTTCGTTGGAGAAGCTGCAGCTGAACGACGCGTCACTGGTGTGGGAGCCTGAGTCGTCGGCAGCTTTGGGCTTTGGATTCCGCTGCGGATTCTTGGGATTGCTGCACATGGAAATCATCCAGGAGCGCCTCGACCGCGAGTTCAACATGGATGTCATCACCACCGTGCCAAACGTTTCGTTCAAGGCATATCTTACCGACGGCAGCGTGGTCGACGTTCACAACCCGAGCGGAATGCCAGAGTCTACTAGACTTGACCACATCGACGAACCGTATATCTTGGCACAGATAATCTCGCAAAACGAATACGTCGGCTCGATCATGACACTCTGCATCGAGCGCCGTGGCATTCTGAAGAATCAGGTTTACCTGACCACCGACCGTGTGGAGTTGACATTCGAGATGCCTCTGAGCGAAATCGTGTTCGATTTTTACGACAAACTGAAATCGATATCAAGAGGTTACGCCTCTTTCGACTATCATATCAACGGCTACAAGCCATCCAAGCTGGTGAAGTTGGACATCATGCTCAACGGCGACACCGTCGATGCCCTTTCAACCCTCATCTACACCGACCACGCTTATTCGTTTGGCCGTCGTATGTGCGAGAAACTTAAGGAGTTGATACCTCGTCAGCAGTTCGACATCGCCATTCAGGCAGCTGTTGGCGCCAAGATTATCGCCCGCGAAACAGTGCGTCAGGTGCGTAAGGATGTTACCGCAAAATGTTACGGCGGCGATATCTCGCGTAAGCGTAAGCTGCTCGAGAAACAGAAGGAAGGAAAGAAACGCATGCGCCAGATCGGAAACGTGGAAGTGCCGCAGTCGGCGTTCCTTGCAGTGCTGAAATTGGATTAGCCATTAGCTATTAGCCATTAGCCGTTAGCTATTAGCCATTAGCTATTAGTTTATTTTATTGAATTTTGTAGTATTTCGGGTAAACGAGGTATTGCTTTCTTGTGGCAATAATTTCATTATTTTCAACGAGTTGCATCTCGATATATACCTTTGTTTTATCGAAATCCTTAACAAAATCGTTCACATCGAGTGAAAGGTGAATGCAGCCGTTTTCAGGAATTTGCACCTTTTCGGAATACGATTTCAACAGATTTTCATTGATATCGCGTACATTCAACACCAAAGTGCCGTCGATTTCACGATAAAGGTCGCTGACGGCGTAAACAGTGTAGTTGCCGTCGATGGCAGGGAGCACACCTATTAATATAGGTGCATACAACTCATCGAGCTTTTCGTGCAACAGCTTTTTATTGCCATAGTAATCAATTGACGACCAAGATATTACGGGCCAGGCATCGTTCAGCTGCCAGTAAAGCGTTCCCATGCTGCGCGGCTTGGCGGCACGCTGCGCCTCAATAGCCAGGCCGATGCCGTAGGCTTGTGAGAGCTGGCTGTAGTAAACATCACGTGCCCAGTCATCAGGGGATTTCTCGGCTTCGCTCGAAATGACGGGGTGAATGTAACGTTCAATGTGTTTCTGTATCAATTCCTCTCCCCTGCTGTGCTTCTGATGCGCCTGAATCACCTCATCGTCCAATTCGGGCGAAATCTGCTGCAAGGTTGACAATGCCGGATAGGCCTGATAGCCGAATTCGCTGTTGAAACGGCCTACTTTTTGAAGGTACATCTCGTATGGCAGCTCGCCCCACCACACGCCCCAGTAGTGCACATCGCCTTCGGTCAGGCTCTCGGGTTTGCCCCAGCCGTTCTTAGGTGAACTGGCCCAGTAAGGACGTGTACCATCGTAAATATCAACCACTTGCGAAAGAATATTGACAAATAGTTTGTCCATACCGCGTTTCATCTCGGCATATTCGTCGTCGGTCCAGCCCATCGACTTCTGCCAGCCCCAGTTGACATAGCCCTCGCTCACCTCGTTGTTGCCGCACCACAGAGCCAGCGACGGATGATTCTGATAATGAACCACTTGCTGAGCAGCTTCTTCACGAACATTGTTCAAAAACTCGTCGGAATATGGGTAGGTGGTGCCTGCGAACATGAAATCCTGCCACACCATGATGCCTAGGCTGTCGCAAATATCGTAGAAATAATCAGGCGGGTAAATGCCACCGCCCCACACTCGCAACATGTTGAAATGAACTGGCACGCATTCGGCCAACAGCTTGAGTGTCTTTTCTTTAGACATCCAAGTCTCTATCATCTCCTCGGGGACGTAGTTGGCGCCCTTGATGTAAACCTTGCGGCCGTTCACCTTGAAATACATGGCGCTGCCAATGCTATCGGGCTCTTCAATCAGTTCGATTTTACGAATTCCGGTCGTAACCTTGCGTGTATCAACTAGTTTATCGTTTTCATAAACCTGCACCTCGAAGTCGGTCATGGTTTGATCGCCCATCTCGTTGGGCCACCAAAGGTTGGCGTTTTTCATCCTAAACGGCAGCTGCAAGTGAAACGATCCTTTCGAGGTTATGGTGCGCTCGGCCAGTCGCTGCCCATTGTGCAACACCACCAGACGCACAACCCGTCTGCCGTCACTTGTCAGCGAAACGTTGGCAAGCATATCGGCATCCTGACCAATCAAGTTGCTGGTCGTAACTGCCACATCCTCAACCTTATAGCCGCTCCAGCCCTTCAGTTCCACATCTTTCCAGATGCCTATGTTAAGGTAACGCGGCGCCCAGTCCCAGCTATTCTGATAGGCGGCTTTGCGCATCACTGCATATTTTTCAGGAAACTTCACCGGATATGTTGCGATAAGACTATCACGTTGTGTATCAAAAGGATAGAAACGAACTTTCAGTATATTGTGGCGTTGTTGCAGCAGGCCCTTCACCTCTTTTCGATACTGCTTGAACATATTGTCAGAATGCATAATCTTCACGCCATTGAGCCAAACGTCGGCATAAGTATCCAAACCATTGAAAATCAAATCGATATTCTCTTCATGCCAGACGCCATCCGAAACATTGAAAGCAAGCGAATAGTCCCATGTGTGCTGCGGAATCCACTGTAAATCATGCTCAACTTTTCCCAAATAAGGATGAGGGATGATGCCGGCCGCATACAAGTCGGCGTGAGCTTCTGATGGCAGATTCACTTGTAAATCAATACCTAAAGTGTCGGTTTTGAGGTTCCAGCCGTGATTAAGTGTTTGAACTTTAGTGTTTTTGTCGGAACATGCACTTAGAACACATACGATTGCCAGTATATATAGGATGAATTGTTTTTTCATTTTATGATTTTTACAAATTCTTTGATTCTGTCTAAATTTGAAACTTTGTATGCCATAATCGCTCCAGTGTTATCAACTCCGCTGGCAACTGGCGACGTCAATGAGGCATGCACGTTTCGCACCCCGGTGGCATCGATTATCTGCTTCACGTTTTTCTCGTTGATGCCGCCTCCAGCCATGATTTTGATACGGTCGCCAAACAGCGTTTGCATCTCGCGAATCATGTCAATACCTTCGTAAGCCGTTGGTTTACAGCCTGATGTAAGCACCTTATCAAAGCCAAGGCTAATCAGGGTTTCCATTGCATCAAGTGGATTGCGGCATGCATCAATGGCACGATGGAATGTAAATTTCATCCCCTCGCCTGCCGCCATCATCCTTTTGATTGCTGGGATATCGAGGTCGCCGTTTGCGTTCAATGCACCAATCACAACGCCTTCATAACCAAGGTTTTTCACCATTTTTATATCCTCGCACATGATGGCCACCTCGTCATCGTTGTAAATGTAATTGCCTGGACGACAACGGATTAGCACACGTATGGGCAGAATATTTTTACAACGCAACAACGTCCCGTACGATGGCGTCACGCCTCCCACTTCAAGCGCCTCGCAAAGCTCGGCGCAGTCAGCACCGCCCGCAATGCCATTCGCAATTGATTGATAACCATTTGCACAAAGTTCAAATCTCATAATTACATAATTTTTGCAAAATTAATAAAATATTTCAGATTAAGGTCTTTTTACTATCTTTGCAAACTTAAAATTATAAATGTGATATATCCTTCGGATTTTGAAAACAAGATAGGCTTCAAGACGATACGTACGCGTCTTAACGACTTGTGTATCAGCGAGATGGGAAAAGAATTCGTTGGCAAGATGAGTTTCAGCACCGATGTTGACGAGATCCACACTCACCTGCGTCTGATTCAGGATTTTGAGACGCTGATGCAGGACGGAGTGCCTTTCCCGGTGCGCGACTACAACGATTTGCGCGAGGAGTTTCATCATCTCGCCATCGACGGCACCGTGATCAGCCTTGAAAGCATGTTCGCACTGAAGCCAACGCTGTCGGCGCTATCGTTTATTTTCAAATTCTTCAGGTCGGAATCGTCCGAAAAAGTGCCTTATCTGAAAGCTTTGGCCGAAGGAATTGCAATTGATAATCATATCTTTACAGAGATAAACCGCCTCATCGACGACAAAGGCGAGATTCCCGACAACGCGTCACAAGAACTTGCCGAGATTCGCCGCGACATCAGGCGTAAACAGAGCTCTATCGATCACCGCATGCACAAGATTTTGGTCGAGGCAAAGAATTCAGGCTGGACCGACAGCACCGCCGAGATGACCATCCGCGACGGACGCCCTGTGATTCCGGTGCGTGCCGCCGACAAACGCGAGCTCAGAGGCTTCATCCATGATGAGTCGGCAACTGGGCAGACGGTTTATATCGAGCCGGCTGAGATATTCGAAACCAACAACGAAATCAAGGAGTTGGAATATGCCGAACGTCGCGAAATCAACAAAATTCTGCTAGCTTTCACGAAAATTTTGAGGCCAGAGATTCCTAACCTGCTGATGGCTTGGCGATTGCTGGGATTGCTCGATTTCATCCGTGCCAAGGCGTTATTGAGCCATGAATACAACTGCGTGATTCCAGAGCTCGTCGACGAGCCGATGTTCGACTGGATTGAGGCGCGACATCCACTGCTGGAACAGAAGTTGAAGGGGCAAGGAAAAAGGATAACACCTCTTGACTTAAGATTAGGAAACAATAACCGCATTCTCGTCATTTCCGGCCCTAACGCCGGTGGTAAATCGGTGTGTCTCAAGACTATAGGTCTATTGCAATACATGCTGCAGTGCGGATTGGCAATTCCGGTTAAGGTTGACTCGAAATGCGGCATCTTCCACGACATGTTCATTGACATCGGTGATGAGCAGTCACTGGAGAACGACCTGTCAACTTACAGCTCGCACCTTCTCAACATGAAGGAGCTTCTGGAACACGGCAACGAGCGCACTTTGTTCCTTATCGACGAATTCGGAACCGGCACCGAGCCGCAACTTGGCGGAGCAATAGCAGAGGCTATCTTGTTGAAAATGAACGAGAAAAAGTCGTTCGGAGTAGTCACAACACACTATGCGAACCTGAAACTTCTTGCCGACAACCATCCAGGCATCGTCAACGGAGCAATGTTGTTCGACACACGCTATCTGCAGCCGCTCTACGTGATGATGATTGGCAAGCCAGGCTCGTCGTTCGCCTTCGAAATAGCGAAAAAGATAGGTTTTCCTAATGAAATACTCGACAGCGCAGCCGAAATTTCAGGTCGTGAGCATCTCGACTTCGACCAGCAGCTTCAGCAACTCGAAATCGAGAAAAAAGAAGTTCGCAAGAAGGAATATGAACTGAAAGTAGCCGACAAACTTCTTGATGAGGTCGTCACAAAATACAAATCGCAACTCGCTGATATTGAGAAAAATAGAAAAACTCTTTTAAGAGAGGCAAGCAAAGAGGCTCAGGAAATAATCGACAGAGCCAACGCCAAAATTGAGAAGACAATTCGTGAAATAAAAGAGGCGCAGGCCGAGAAAATACGCACCAAAGAGCTTCGCGAGGAGCTGAAAGAGATGAAAAGCAACCTCGCCAACGAGGAGAAGAATCTCGCCAAGCAGCTGAAAGCCGAGGAAAAAGAAGAAATCGCCAATGCAGATTTGAAAGTCGGCGACATGGTATGCATCAACGAGTTGGAAGTCGTTGGTGAACTTTTGGCAATCACCGAAACAGATGTCACAATTCAGTTTGGCGATGTCAGACTGCGCACCACAGCCGACAAGCTCAGGAAAATCAGTCGGTCGCAAGCGCGCAAGGCGCAGAACAACCCGTCGTATCTGCGTAAGAGCATAATGAACGACATCAACGAAAAGGCTGAAAAATTCAACCTCACTTTGGATGTTCGTGGTCAGCGTGGCGACGAAGCTGTTGACAACGTGGCAAAATACATCGACGAGGCTACCCTATTGAGCATCAAAGAAGTAAGCATCCTTCACGGCAAAGGCAACGGCATCTTGCGCAAGCTCATCCGTGAATACTTGAGCAAACAGCAGTGCGTACAAAATTTCAGCGACGCCAGTCTTGAAACCGGCGGCGCTGGAATAACGAGGGTGACGTTGAAATAATTATTTCACCGCCACACGTTTTGTCAGTCGGTCAACTCCGTTATCAACTGAAATGAAATACACTCCAGTTGGCAACGAGGACAAATCGAGGGTGCCATCACGGAATGAATCTTTAGACAACACCCTGATTCCCAACATATTATAAACACATAAATTATACTCGCGTTCCAAACCTGTGGCAACATTTACCATTCCGTCGGAAGGATTAGGCGCAATTGAAATGTTGAATTTCTCATCAGCCACAGGGTTTTCGTGCACTCCGTCAGGATCGAAGTTGACATACATATCGTCGACAGCCATATATTTGTAGGTGGTTTGTGTAATCCCCCTGCCGCTCGCTTCAAAACGTATGCGCACCTGCACATAATCTTCGCCTATGTAATCATTAAGCGAAATGGCATAATCATTCCACTGATTTTGCGAATCCCAAATCCAATCGAGCAAATGCCATGTTTTACGGTCGGTTGTCGCTTCGATATAAACACCGGCGTTAAACGGCGACCAAATCGAGGAGATTTTTCTGTTCATCTTAAATCCGAATGTGACGTTCTCGGTGGTTTCAGGAATTGCAAACCACGGTGTTTCAACGATTTGCAAGATATTATCGCTTGTATATGTCTTTGCCACCAAACACAATCTGTTTTTAAATTGCTCAACCGACCAATTTTCATTGTAAAGATTCAAATTTCCAATCGTGCCATCCTCAAAGTCGTAATACACAGGGAGTTGCTGCGCATCAAATGTGAAAATCGAATCGGTGTTAGATGCCGGGCCCGCCCAGCTGTCGGTATGGACAGGTTTCACATAATAAGTATGCCAATGCTCGTCGGGCAAAAACATATCGTCGACGTATGAAGTTTCAGCCGTATAGCCAATCATTTCATCGTCCTTGTACACCAGATAAAAACTTGTGTTTGAAGACTCGCTCCAACTCAGGTAAGGCATCTCGTCTTTAACAGTCACGCTGAAATCCTGAGGTGGCAGCCAACCGTCGGCCAGCTCGGCAGTCGCAGCGATAACAGCCTTGACAAAACCTTCAGCCAAAGCAAAACAGTTCACTCCAGTGCCGATAGTATCGTTAGGCGTATGATAATAAATGTTTTGCGAATGATACTCTATATCGCCGATATAAAGCGCAGGATACTCGTGGATGTTGAAGCACATGTGATCGCCGCCATACGAATCCATTGCCGTAAAGCGATAAGTCGGCATCTCGGGGATGTAAGTATTAGCAACCTCCTGATAAAAATTGAAAAGCCTTTCTGAGATATACGAATAGCCTGAATACATTGTAACCGGACCATATTCCGGGCCAGGCCAGAAGCCAATCATATCCATATCGAAAACACCGACAATGTTCATGTCTTCACGGGCGCATTTCTGCACAAAAGGATAGCTTCCAACCATCCAGCGCTCCTCGCCGTTAAACGGAATGTAAAGAATCGAGCGTTTGAACTGATGCTGACTCAAAATCCTAGCGCATTCAAGCACTCCCGATGTTCCGGAAGCGTTGTCGTCGGCACCCGGACCGTCAGGATGGTCGTAATGCGAAGCGACGATAATGTATTGATCGGGAAATTCAGTGCCAGGCTGGATGGCGATGACATTGCCGGCATCGAGAGTGTCGCCCCATCCTATCTCGCCAGTGTGATGATGAATGTAAGTCTCGAGTCCAAGCGATTCAAACCTGTCGATAAGGAAATTCTGCACGGTAACCGCCGCAGGCGAAGCGCAGTCGCGTATAAACTGCTGCATCCAATAAATATCGTTGTACAAATTCACCGTATCGACCTGACTGATCATCGCAACGATATCAGGATTCTGACCATACACATCAGGATACGTCTGATTACGATTGCCCTTGTGATCAATAAATTGGGCATTCAAAGCATTGAATAACAATGCCATTGTAATTAATAGCAAAAACTTTTTCATTTCTGTAGGATTAAGTTGCTGCAAAAATAAAAAAGTTTTTTTATCCGACAAAAGGGTTTTAGGAAAAATCTTTTAGGAATTTAGGAAAAATAGTCGTTAGTCTTTAGTCGTTAGACTTTAGTAATCCAGACTAACGACTAAAAACTAAAGACTAAAAACTAAAGACTAAAGACTTTTTGAATCTCCGGCACCATATCGAGTTTCTCCCATGCGAAGAACTCGACGTTTTTGTAGTTCTTGCCGTTTTCGGTGAAGGTGTCCTTGTCTTTGTAGAGAACCTCGACCTTGGCGGTGAACGGGTCGCGACCGAAGTGACCGTACGATGCCGTTGGCTCGAAGATTGGGTTCTTCAGTCCGAAACGCTTCACTATGGCGTAAGGACGAAGGTCGAACAAGGTCTTGAGTTTTTCAGCTATCTCAGCGTCGCCCATCTTGCGGCCGTTAGCATCTTTCACGTGTGCCGTGCCGTAGGTGTTGACGTAGAAACCGACAGGCTGTGCCACGCCGATAGCGTATGCTATCTGCACCAAAGCCTCGTCGCAAACGCCTGCTGCCACTATGTTTTTCGCGATATGACGTGCTGCGTATGCTGCCGAGCGGTCCACCTTTGATGAGTCTTTGCCTGAGAAAGCGCCACCGCCGTGTGCGCCGCGACCGCCGTAGGTGTCGACGATAATCTTACGGCCTGTGAGACCAGTGTCGCCGTGAGGTCCGCCTATGACGAACTTGCCGGTCGGGTTGACGAAAAGCTTCATGTCGGACTTGAAGAGGTTTCTAACCTTCTGAGGCAGAAGCTTTTTCAGTCTTGGAAGCAATATCGTGCGAACGTCGTGCTCGATTTTATCAATCATGGCAGCGTCGTCGTCCATAAACTCGTCGTGCTGTGTTGAGATGACTATGGTGTCGATGCGCAGAGGCTTCCAGTTGGCACCGTATTCCACCGTGACCTGCGATTTTGCATCCGGACGGAGGTATTTCATGCGTTTGCCCTCGCGACGAATCTTTGCTAATTCAAGCAAAAGCATGTGCGACAAAACTATTGTCAGCGGCATATATTCCGGTGTCTCTTTGCATGCGTAGCCAAACATCATGCCCTGGTCGCCAGCGCCTTGGTCTTCCTCGTTTTTACGCTCCACGCCGCGGTTGATGTCCTGCGACTGTCCGTGAATAGCCGAAAGCACGCCGCACGACTTGCTGTCGAACTGATATTCCGCTTTTGTATAGCCTATGCGCTCGATGACACGGCGCGCAGTGCCTTGAATGTCAACATATCCGTCTGATTTAACCTCGCCTGCCACAACGGTGAGACCTGTGGTCACCAGCGTCTCGCAAGCAACTTTTGATTCCGGGTCCTGGCGCAGCATTTCGTCGAGGACGGCATCTGAAATCTGATCGGCCACTTTATCAGGATGGCCTTCTGAAACTGATTCTGAAGTGAAATAATAACCCATTTTTATTTAAAGTTAGGAGTTAGGAGTTTGAAGTTAGAAGTTACATTCTTCCTCAAACCTTAGCTCGTGTTAATAAATATGGATAATTTGAGATTGTAAAAAGAAACACTGTTTTAGCATTTTTTCTTGTGGTTGCAATCAATCAAATCTGTCCACGTGATTTTCGGGTGCAAAGATACACTAATTTTTAATACACCACATTATTTTTTTACTTAGTCTTTAGTCTCTAGAAACTAACGACTAGCGACTAGAAACTAGCGACTTCATCTGGTCAAAGCTTGGAACACCGATTCAATGCTGGCGTCTTTGCTATGCATTACATTCATTTTGATATTTTCGATGGTGTCGTTGACGACGACCACACCTTTATTAATGATGACAATGCGAGGGCACATTGCCTCAACTTCCTGCATGATGTGAGTCGAGAGAAGGACGGTTTTTTCTTTGCCAAGTTCGGAGATAAGTCCGCGAATATCAACAAGTTGATTCGGGTCAAGACCTGATGTCGGCTCGTCGAGGATCAAAACCGAAGGGTTGTGCATCATGGCTTGAGCCAATCCCACACGCTGACGGTAGCCTTTCGACAAAGCCCCGATTTTCTTGCGCATCTCGACGGTAAGACCAGTTTTTTCAATCATCTCGTCGATTCGGTTTTTAGCCTCCTTGCCTGTGATATGATGAATTCCGGCGACGAATTCCAGATATTCGCGCACATACATGTCGAGGTAAAGCGGATTGTGCTCCGGCAAGTAACCCACGCGTTGGCGCACCTCCATCGGGTTGTCGATGGTATCGAAACCTTCAACCGACACCGTGCCTTCCGTCTGCGGAATGAAGCATGTGATAATCTTCATCAAAGTCGATTTTCCTGCTCCGTTCGGGCCCAAAAGCCCCACAATCTGGCCTTTTTCGATATCCAGATTCACATCATTCAGCGCCAGCTGCTGGTCATAGCGTTTCGTTACGTGGTTTACCTTTATTGACATGAGAAAATACTTCACATAAAACGTGCAAAATTACAAAATTTATAGAAAATTTCTAATTCGTGTCAAAAAATATTTTTCAAAGCAAGCCGCATTATCCCAAACTTTTTGTATCTTTGCAGCGTCAACTAAAAACACATAATTATGATCATATCAATACCAAATCCGCCTATGGGACCTGAAGACGTCAAACGGTTTCGCGAAATAGTAAGCGGGAAATGCACAGAAGAGGAAAGGCAAAGACGTATTGCCGAAATGAAGGAAATGAAAAGAGTCGGCGAAGAAGTTATTAGGAACCATGGTGGAAAAGATCCAATTCTCGGATATTAGAATCGAGAAAATTACAGAAGACGATTTGAATAAGTTGTCTTCTTTTTCATGTGGCAACAATTTATTAGACAGTTTCTTCCACAAAGAAGTGGTTGTCTGTGATCAGTGTCATATGTTTTCTGCATATTGCGTAAAATACAATAATGCTATAATAGCAGCATTTACGTTAGCGAACGACTCTTTATTCTTAGAATCCGATGATAAAGACGATATGGCATCTGCCTTTAGCAATAATAAATCTATGACAAATGACCGTATTTACAAAGATTATTTCGGAAAATCGAACTCATTCCCAGCGATTAATATCGGACATCTGGCTGTAAGAACCGATTATCAATCAAAAGGTGTTGGAGAATATATTATACGGTATTTGAGGTATAGATTTGCAAACTATAATGTCTCCGGTTGCCTTTTTATCACTGTAGATTCACTAAACAACAGCAGAACCAACAAGTTTTACGATAGGAATGGTTTCCTTTTTCAAACCTCAAAAGACATTAATTCTGAAACCAGACGGATGTATTTCCCGATAAATCTTTATCGCGAGATTAGCTAAAATGAGATTTCTCCACTCCGCTTCGCTCAGGTCTCCACTTCTGTCGAAATGACGAGGCTAAAAATCCGTGTAAATCGGTGTAATCCGTGGTTAGAAAAAATTAATTTTTATTAATGTTTTTTGTATTAAAAAATTTTGTACTTTTGCAGTCCGAATTTTTGGAAGAAAATTAGTGTAATAAACACAATAAACAAACTATTAAAAATTAAATGGATACATTAAGTTACAAAACAGTTAGCGTCAACAAAGAGCATGCCAACAAAAAGTGGTATGTCGTCGACGCTGAGGGTCAGGTTCTTGGCCGTTTGGCTTCAGAAATCGCCCAGGTTTTAAGAGGAAAGAGGAAGGCATGCTATACTCCCCACAGTGATTGTGGCGATAATGTCATCGTAATCAATGCCGAGAAAGT
>JAFZXP010000049.1 GCA_017616735.1 Bacteroidales bacterium | reverse complement strand
TGCTGCCGCAGAGTTCGGTGGAAGAAGCCACAGTCTCATACAAAGACGCAGAAAACCATGATGTTGCCCAGACCATCTACATGCCTACCATAAAAGCCAACACTTACTATGGTGGATACAACGGCATATCGGTGGGACTCGAATATGTTGACCTTGGTCTTTCAGTGCTATGGGCTACCTGCAACGTAGGCTCATGCACGCACGAGGGTTACGGCAAATTCTTCGCTTGGGGCGAAACCGCATCAAAGAAAGCATACTGCTGGAGTCACTACGCGTTTGCCCAAGACCCTGATCCAACCGATGGTGATACAATTCACTGGGAAGATGGTGATAATGGACCAAATCTGTGGCTCACTAAGTATAACACCCAAGACGACTGGCTCCCGGAATCATTCGATACTCCCGACGGTAAAACCACCCTGGAACTCGGTGACGACGCGGCTTTGGCCATTATGGGCAATGGTTGGCGCATGCCTACAGTAGATGAATGGAATGAACTGAAAACAGGAACAACCCAAACAAGGGAAGTGGTGAACGGCATAGGAGGCATACGGTTCATCTCTAAAGAGAACGGCAACAGCATCTTTCTGCCCTTTGCCGGTTTTTATAGCGGTCCTCAACACTCGTCTTATTACGGTTCGGGAAATCTGCCCGTGGGTGAATACTGGTCGAACGAAATCGACTCAGAAAAACCATACCAAGCGTATTCACTATATTTCGATGACCCAGACTTTGAAGGTGGCGGAGGAGATATGGAGCATCTTGGTGTGAAGAGCGCGGATGATTCTGGTTCAGATGATGTAGGATTCATTCGCAACGAAGGCCGCCCTGTGAGGGCTGTGCGTGAGACGGCGCCTTTGCGGCCTTGAAAGCGAGTATTTAATCATTTTGAAAATTATAATGAAAAAGCTTGTAAATATTAGGGCTTTGCTGATTTCAGCATTGTTTGTCATAGGTCTTGGATTGCCGGCTAACGCACAGAATATCGACTTTTTTTTCTATCCTGACGCGGAATATGGACTCCGTACGGAGGACTGCCTGTATTACAACCTGACGAACCAACATTTTGGTGACGAAGACAACGTTACCTACCACCTTTATAACCAACATTTTGGACAGACGGTTCCGCTTGGAGAAGGGCTGTTGATAATGATAGGCGCGGGAGTTTGCTATGTTGTGCGGAAACGTAAAAAGACCTTAGATTATTAACTGTAAAGATGTTATTCATCGCGTCTCAAAAAATAAAACCATGAAAAAACTCATTATATTTTTTGTAACTATAGCAGTGGTTCTCGGCATGAACCAGTGCAAAAAACAGGAATCACCAGCCACGCACGACACGCCTGTCGTCAGCAAATGGGTTCGCATCACCATGAGAGTAGGAGGAGGCCGTGATATGGATACCGTGTATCCTGGCACGGGTGCTGTTATTTATGAAGAAGGCGACATCATCTACGTGGGCAACACCGGCAAATACAGAGGCAAGCTGGAGTACCATAACGGTTCGTTCAGCGGTTTGGTAGCCGACCCGGTGGAAACCGACTACCTGCATTTCTACTATCTGGGTAAATTAACGCCGAGCACAACACCTGCGATAAACGAAACTACAGAATTCACCGTTAGTATCGCCGATCAGTCGGTCACACTCCCTATCGTATCTTATGGCCACTCGACCACATTGTACAATAACGGCATCTCGGCCTATGTCTGTATGCTCGAGAACAAGTGCGGCTTGGCTAAATTCATGGCTTGGCCAACGCCATCTACAACTAATACTGCCGTCACGATTTCGGGGATGAAGACCACGGCAACCATCAGCTTTGACGCTGTAAACCCTGGTATCACACCAACCGATGCAACTGGAGCGATAACGCTCCATAAGCGTAAAAACTCTGATCCAGCCGAGAGGTGGGCCATACTGCTGCCGCAGGATGAGACGGATGCTACGGTTTCTTACATCAACGGCGCCACTGGTAATCCTATTGACCAGACCATCACCCTGCCTGCCATAGAAGCCAATTCCTTCTATGGAGGATACCATGGCATATCGGTGGGGATTGAATGGGTTGATCTCGGACTTTCGAGCAAGCGCTTGTGGGCTGCCTGCAACATAGGCTCATGCACGCATGAGGGCTTCGGCACCTTCTTCGCTTGGGCAGAAACCGAACCCAAGACTACATACTGCTGGCATTCCTATAAATATGCCTTCAACCCTAAGTTTTATCCAAAGAATCCTTCTTCTGCATGGATCACTGCAGAAGGGTCTGGATATAGTTCTGATGATACGCTTCACCACGAACTTGGTTCTAATGGTAAGCCCAATCTGGGGTTTTTCAAGTATAACAACAAAGCCGCCTATTTCGCCTATGAGGGAGGAGATGTGACTGGGCCAAACGGAGAAGTGGTAGGGGGACCAGACGGAGTTACCATGCTGGATACCGAATTTAATAATGATGACGTGGCTGTGGCCAAATGGGGCAATGGTTGGCACATACCTACAAGAGAAGAATGGAGGACTCTTATCAATGAAACTACCCAAACGAGGGATGTGGTGAACGGCATAGGAGGCGTGCGATTTACTGGGAAAGCGGAAGGCTACACAGATAAAAGCATCTTCCTGCCTTTTGCCGGAGTTTACGGCGGCCCTATGCACTCGTTTTATTTCGGTTGTGGAAATTTGCCCCATGGTGAATACTGGTCGAACGAAATCGACTCAGACTACCCGTACCGAGCGTATATACTATTTTTCGATGACCCAGACTATTCAGGTAATGGAGGATCGATGGACCACCTCGAATTGGCAAGCGAGAAGGAGTATATAGCCTATGATACTCTCGGAAATCCTCATGTGTCTGTAGTTGAATTCATTCGCAACCAAGGACGGCCTGTGAGAGCGGTGCGTGCTGGGGATGATAAATAATTTGTATCTTTGCAAAAAATTTCAGATATGAATAATTTGCAAAATATCATCGAAAAAGCATGGGACGACCGCACGCTGCTGGCCAAAAACGAGATTCGTGAGGCTATCCGCGAGGTGGTTAGGCTTCTTGATAAAGGAGAAATAAGAATCGCTGAAAAGATTGATAACCAATGGGTTGTAAATGAATGGCTGAAGAAAGCCGTCATAATGTTTTTCCCGATCAACGATATGGAGGTGTCCAAAAGCGGCATCTTCGAGTATTACGACAAGATTCCGTTGAAGGGTGGTTTTGAGCAGGCTGGAGTGCGTGTGGTGCCTCCGGCGACAGTGCGTTACGGCGCTTTCATCAACCGTGGCGCTGTGCTTATGCCTTCATATATTAATATAGGTGCTTACGTCGACAGCGGCACCATGGTCGATACATGGGCTACGGTGGGATCGTGCGCGCAGATTGGCAAAAACGTGCATCTGAGCGGCGGCGTCGGCATTGGCGGAGTTTTGGAACCTGTGCAGGCAGCACCTGTTATCATAGAGGATAACTGTTTCATCGGGTCGCGTTGCATTGTGGTGGAAGGTGTGAGAATTGAAGAAGAAGCTGTGCTTGGCGCGAACACCGTCATCACGCAATCGACGAAGATTTTGGATGTGACAGGGCCAGAGATTAAGGAATACAAAGGTGTGGTGCCGGCGCGTTCGGTGGTGGTGCCAGGATCGTATACAAAGCACTTCCCGGCAGGCGACTTCCAGGTGGCTTGTGCGTTGATAATCAAGAAGAGAAACGATTCGACCGATAAAAAAACATCTCTCAACGAAGCGTTAAGAGATGTTCAAGTTTGAGGGTAGAAGGTGGGATTCGAACCCACGACCCACGGAACCACAATCCGGTACTCTAACCAGCTGAGCTACATCTACCATCTGGGTTTGCGGCTGCAAAGGTACGAATTTTTTTAATACGTCCGCAAATTTTTTATAATTTTGCAAAAATTATTTTCAAAGATGGGTAGGATAATGGCAATCGATTATGGCAGAAAGCGTTGCGGCGTGGCCGTGACCGATCCGCTGCGCATTATAGCCAACGGTTTGACAACAGTTAGGGCTTGCGATTTGGTTGCTTTTATCCAGGATTACGTGAAAAATGAGCAAGTTGACGAGATTGTGGTGGGCGAGCCGAAAGACATGCACAACAATCCGTCGGAGTCGGCGCAGTATATCGAACCGTTTTTGAAACAGTTGCGCAAAGCATTGCCCGACATGACGGTGAAGCGTTTTGATGAGCGATTTACCTCGGTGATGGCGCATCAAACCATGATTGACGCCGGTTTGGGCAAAAAGGCAAGGCAGAACAAGGAACTCGTGGATACGATTAGCGCGACGATCATCCTGCAATCGTATATGGCGTCAATTAGTTGACAGTTGTCAGTTAGCAGTTAGCAGTTGACAGTTAAAAGTTGAAAGTTATAAGATAAAAGATAAAAGATGGTTTTACCAGTTGTGGCATACGGTCATCCGGTGCTGAAGCACGTGGCCGAAGATATTGAAGAGAACACACCCGAACTGAAGCAGCTTATTGCCGATATGTTCGAGACTATGTATTATACCGAAGGCGTCGGTTTGGCAGCGCCTCAAATCAACAAGTCGATCAGACTGTTTGTGATTGACTGCGACCCGTTTAAGGACAAGTATCCGGAGGGCGCCGGCGTGAAGAAGGTGTTTATCAACGCCGAGATTCTTGAGCTTGGCGGCGAGCCGTGGATGTTTAGGGAAGGCTGCCTGAGCCTGCCCGACATGGGCGAGGATGTGGAGCGCCCGAGCAAGGTGAAACTGTACTACATGGATGAGAATTTTGTGGAGCACGAAGAAGAGTTTGACGGCATAGTGGCGCGAGTGATTCAGCACGAATACGACCATCTTGAAGGTAAATGCTATGTCGACAGAATCAGCCCGATGCGTAAGATGTTGCTCAAGAACAAGTTGCGCAACATATCGGAAGGCAATGTCGATGTCGATTACAAGATGATTTTCCCGAATAAGAAACACCGTCGATAACTTCCCGTCATTTCGACCGAGCGAAGCGAGCGGAGAAATCTCAAGATAACAGATAATAGATAACAGATGAAAAGATATTTTGTAATATTACTTTTTTCGGTTTTGTTAATGGGTTGTAACAGCAACGATCCAGCGAAAAGGATTGAGAAATTGGAGCAGCAGCTGTTTGCTACCGAGCAGGCTGTCGACCCGGCGTTGGCCGACGAGTTGGTTACGGCCTATTGCGACTATGCCATCAAGTATCCCAACGACGAGAAAACTCCTGAAATTCTTTTCAAGGCGGTGAATGTGTCGATGAATATCGACAATGCGCAGCGCACCATAGCCATCATCGACAGGATGATTAAAGATTATCCCGACTATCCTCGCACTCAAGCCGCACTGTTTGTGAAAGGCTTTATTTTTGAGACCTACTATGAGAATCTCGACATGGCCCGACAGCTTTACGAGCAGTATCTGGCCCTATATCCCGACGGTGAGTTTGCCGAAGCATGCCGTGCATCAATCGCAAATTTGGGTTTAACCCCCGAAGAGCTGGTGAAGAAGTTTGAGAATCAATAAAAATATATTTTTTTTGTTGTTCATGCGGCTTGGTGAAGTTCACTCTTGCTGAAGGCACTTCGGAAGCTGTTAAGGTGGCTGGCATGAAGACAGGTGTCACCACCAACTTTGCCGACCCAAGTAACCCTATCGTTGCCAACGGCACAAAAGACGCCATTACATTGAAATCGGAGAGTGCGACCGAGAAATGGGCTATCCTTCTTCCGCAGGAAGCTGTTTCCAAAGGGTTGGCTATGATAGATGGAAAAGCATATAATTGCGATATTGCGGCAGTTGAAAATAACAGTTATATAACGACCAATACTATTGACAACACAATACCTTCGACAGATAAGGTGTTTACTGTGAGCAAGAATGGCAATGTGGTCCGTTTTAGTCCCGGTAACCTTCAATACGACAAAAGAACCGGTGAATACAGTTTCATGGAACATCAATACGACGTGGTTGAAACAGAAAATCTAAATGTCGGCACCAACTATTCAAGGCAGGACATAGTGGGTCTCTTTGGTTGGGGAACTGGCGACGACCCGACTATGACATCGGAGGATACCCTTGATTATGAGGTTTTTAAAGACTGGGGCGATTATTGTGGTGATCCGACGGGTAATTCATATCATTGGTTTACCCTTTCGGAGGACGAGTGGGTATGGCTTATAGGTATTAGGGCTGAAGCTGAGCCAGGAGTCACCTGCAGAGAAGGAAATCGTTTCCTGCACGCTAGAATCGCTGTAGGCGGTAAGAGTTATTATGGAATAATCGTATATCCTGATGGATATGATGGAGGTGTAGGTAGTTATGTATATAATAATTATCGGAATGTTGCTTCAGTGTCAGCCGGTGACTGGTCTTCGATAGAGGCGGCCGGCGCTGTGTTCTTGCCTGCTGCCAGCGATCGCAGTGGGGACCATGTGATGAGCGATGATGGGACTGGACACTACTGGACCTCTACTCGTTGTATTGATAATCCTTACGCCGACTATCAAGTATATCAATTGAGATTCGATGACGGATGGATTGGTACGGCCGTGAGTCCTTGCGCCTCTGTCGGTTGTTTCTATGGCCTGTCGGTGCGCCTGGTGCGATAGGTTGATTGTTTTTATCAATTTGAACGACTTTAGCGAAGTTTGAGTTTGCCGCCTCTGAAAAAAATTTCAGAGGCGGCATTTCATGTCGAAAAAAAGTGTATCTTTGCGGCCCAATTATGAAGAGCATATTAACTGAAAACAAAAGAAACATCCTCAATCTGCACCCAGCTACAGACAATAGGTTTTTAGTTAATACCCCCCCCCGTTGGCAACTTGCTGAATATCAATTATTTACAGGATAATTTATTAAAAAAATAAAATATGAAGAACTTTTTTGATTTGAAAGCTCTTGTGCTTTCATTTGTTTTGGCAATGATTTGTGCGTTGCCGGTGAGCGCTCAGAAGAGCGACGATTTTTTCAGAGTGGATGATGAGTTTAATGAAACCAGGGATCCATTATATGCATGGGTAATAAGTAATGAAGGTATAGGTGAATCTCCAATTGGTTCAGGATTACTTCTTATGGTGTTGTTGGGAGTTGGATATATAGCTATTAACAATAGAAGGATAATGAAAAAGAATATCACATTAATTGTTATTAGTGCTATGTTGCTGTGTTTGACCCAATGCCGTAAAAGAGTAGATGATATATCAGAAAATACACCAAGCGTGGTTCATATCAAATTGAATGTCGGAAATGGGTCTAAAGTTAATGTAAATCCTACAGGAGGTGGTACATTCGCAACTGTTTCATTTCAGAATGGAGATAGAATTTATGTTGGAAATAATGGTGTTTATTGCGGGTATCTTGATTATGATGGTGAGACTTTTAGTGGTGATATAACCCCAACTAGCACAGATGACTATTTGCATTTTTATTTCGTTGGTAATAAGCAGCGCGTAGAAATAACAGAAGACATTGAATACTATGTTGATATTCAAGATCAAGCGTTAGAATATCCGGTTATATCGTATGCACCGTCTACTGAGAAATATAAAGCCGGTTTATATTCATATAGTGCACGACTCAAGAATAAATGCTCTATAGTAAAGTTTACAACTACAGATATTCCTATGGCCAACCCAGTAACCATTAATGGTATGAAAAACTGTGTGATTATACATTTTGACGCAAATAATGGAGAAACAACTGGGGAACCATACACTTTTGTTACACTTGGTGATGGAAAAATAACACTTCATGCTGAATCAAACACAGAAAGATGGGCGATTCTTTTACCACAAGACGAAGTGACAACTACGGCGGCAGCGTCTGGATACATTACTACAACACCTTTTACCATACCTGCAATATCTATCAATAGTTGGGAAGCGGCTGGCATCCCGATTTCTTTATCTACGAATGGAGGATCCTTGGACGGTGAATTCTCAGTCAGTAGTACAAAGAAAGTAAAGTTTTCAAGTGGTAATTTACAAGCTGTTTCGATAGATAATTGGAATAGTTGTATATGGAGTTTTAAGGCACATCAATATGATTATGACGATGAGGCTAATGTAAGAGAGAATTATGCAAAAAGAAGTGTTGTTAGTCATTTTGGCTATGGAACCAGCGGTTATGATAATAAATTACCCAATATGACAAGTGACGATGACAATGATTATGTAAGTAGTGATATTGCTGGTACTGATTATGAGTGGGGTAAAAAGAACAGTGAAGTGATTATTAACAGAGGAGGAGAGTTTAACTGGCGTACATTAACGCGTGATGAATGGGTTTGGTTGACGGGTACTTCAGATAATGTTTATTATAATCCTATACCTGGAGAGACGTGTCGAGAATCGTCAACGATAAATGAAGTAACTAATGCTCGTTTCGTAAAAGCATATCTTGGTAATAGAATTCTTGGTGTAATATTATTCCCTGATTTATACACTCATCCAGATGGAGTAGAATATCCAGTTGGCATCAATAATAGCGATAATGAAGACTATTGGGGGCAGAACCAGTATTCATTTGATGATTGGGACAAAATGGAAACTGCCGGTTGTGTATTTTTACCAGCTGCTGGATATCGTGATGGAAATGATGTCACAGATGTTGCATATGATCCAACTTGGGGAGAGGGCTACTATTCGTCAAGTTCTCTTGATAGTTGGAATGACTCGTATTATTTCAAATTTGGTGATGATGACTGTGGTATAAGTACAGAAAGTCGTTACTATGGACATTCCGTCCGCCTCGTCCGAGACGTTGAATAATCAATAATCTTGCATATATGTAGAATCGCCGTGGTTCCCATAATCATGGCGATTTGTTTTTGTTGGCTACAACTTAGCATCCTATTATTTCAGCTGGAGTGATGTCCAATAGGAAAATGCTCTTTTTCATATTCGATGACAGTATCCGACATCAAAGTAAGCTCAATGGCGTTGCGGTCGTTGGCCGGGGTGTTGTCGTCAACCAAAGGCAACAACTCTTTAATGCGCTGAATTGCAAAATCGTATTGCTGTTTTGTTCTTCTTAACATAAAATGTGATTTGTATTTTACTTTTTAGAATCTTGTTGCAAAGATAACAAATATTCCGACATTCCTATGCAAAAATTATTGTGGCATTAGGAGAGGTTATTATTGTGGTGAGATGACGTGACTTGGTGTATCCAGCTTATATTACGCCATCATTCCTTCGCAGCGATCGATGATAGCGTTTGCTAAACGGAAACCTTCGTCGCTTATCGCTTTCGAATGCCCTCCGTCATAATTCATGTATATGTGTATCACGTTGTAACCATCATTAACATAATCGAGAAGCTTCCGGTCGCGTTTGCCGACTGCCTCGAAATATTCGTTGATGTTAACTCTTTTGCGACGGTCGGAACGCACGTGAAATACGGCATCCAAAGCCAACAAAACGCCAAGCCACAGATAGTTGCCCGCAGCTCTGACATATTTGTCATCCTCGTAACGCTTGGTTTCGACGTTCAACTCGCCTTTTTCCTTCAAAGTAACTTTGGCATTCTCCACATAACGCCTTGCTTCCGAAATGGGGTCGGTCTTTTTCATTATGTTTCTTTTTGCTTCTTAAATTCTTACGCTGCAAAATTATAACAAATTTTTGAATGAAAGACAAGTTTTTTTGTTAATTTTTGATGGAGAAATGTGCGTTTTTTCGCACATTTTGTATTAAAAAATTTTGTAATTTTGCGCCCGCAAATTTAAGAGGGAATAAAAACAATAAAAATTATATGAATATGCAAGCAAAATTTAAGTTTTTGGTGCTTTCGATGGCACTGGCGACAGCAATGATGCTGCCTATGAATGCTAACGCTCAGCGTAGCGATGATTTTTTCCGTGTAAATGACGAGTTCGGTGGAACTCGTACTGTTACATATTGGACAGCTGCTAATGGTATTTCAAACAATGGCATTGGCCAGAGTGAAGCCCCGGTTGGCAGTGGCCTGCTGATTTTGACTGCGGCAGGAGCAGGATACGCCGTAATGCGTCGTAGACGTAATTTCAAAAAAGGATCAACATTACTTTTAGCTTTCGCACTTGTTTTGGGAATAACGGGCTGCAAAAAGAATGCTGAATCTATATCTCCAGTGTTAAATACTGTTCGAATTACCCTCAACGTTGATGGTGGCTCAAGGGCTAACGTAGTTCCTGAAGATGAATTTGCCACGGTAACATTTGAAGAAGGTGATGTGATTTACGTCGGCTATAACAAAGTTTGCCTCGGATCGTTGACTTATAATGCAGAGAATCAACAATTTGGCGGTGATGTCGCATTTGTTACGCCAGTGGGTGATGATTCGCCTTTGCATTTTTATTTTCTTGGAAACAAGACTCCAGATATCAATGGCACTAAATACACCGTTGACATCATTGATCAGACATCGAAATATCCGGTAATTTCATACAATCATTCAAATGAAGTTTACGAGGGCGCGGGTGAATACACTGCCAATTTATTCAATTACTGCTCATTCATGAAATTCACCACAGATAATATTGCAGATATCAATTCACAAGCGTTGTGCATAACAGGTATGAACAACACGGTTACTGTTGATTTCAATGATAATAGCTTTAGTTACGGCATAAAAGTTGGAAGTGATGGCCTTATTAAGATGCCAACAAGTACTGACGGCACCAGATGGGCTATCGTGCTTCCGCAAAATGCTATTGAAGCTGGTGTTGCGGGCTCGGTATATATCGCTGATGAATACTATAAAGGTTCACGTCCTGCGTTAGATGAGATTGAAAGGAATAAATATTTGAATAGTGGTAAAAGTCTCAGCATGGATAGACAAGGTTTCGACCTTGCAACTGCATCTTATACTGGTACAGCTAATACAATTGCCCACATTTACCAGAGCAATGCTGGCACACCCACTGCGAATACTATTACTATCGCTAATGGACAGAAAGTTTACCTTCATGGTGTGAATATGCAGGCCAGTGGCAATGCCATTAACTGCTTAGGTAATGCTGAGATTGTATTGTGTGGAACGAATTATGTTAGAAGTTCGAACTCGGCAGATAATACTAAAGCTATAATCAAGGCTGGCACCTACGAACCAACAAAAACAACACTTACAATCAGTGGAAGTGGTACACTTGACATGGCAATGTACAATAAGGACAATTCTAACGGTAGCCATACGGGTGCTTTCATTGGCTCAGACAAAAACGGAGATTGTGGCAACATTACAATTACCGGTGGTACAATCAAAATAAACCCTTATATACAGAGTATAGGCAATAGTACTGCATGTTCTAACGGAGCGCTTATTGGTGCAGGCAGTGCATATAGTGGCACCTCTCGTTGTGGCAATATTACAATTACTGGTGGAACTGTCACAGTTGATACCCACAAAAGTGGTGGAGCATGCATTGGTAGCGGAACATCCGAAAATGATTCAGGGTATTCCACCTGCGGTACCATTACCATTAGCGGTGGAAAAGTGACTGCCCAATCTTGGGAAGGTGGTGCTGCCATTGGCTCCGGACGCGAGAGTTTTACGAATAATACTACCTATGCTGCCTATTCCCGTTGTGAAGGTATAATCATTGAGGGAACAGCTGATGTGACTGCTAGGTCAACAGCAAATAATAGTAGTGCTGCTAATGCTTATGCTGGAGCTGCAATTGGCGCTGGACATTGTGCCCAAGTTGGTGCTATAACAATCAGTGGCGGTACTGTAACTGCAAAAATGTCTGATTACTATGCTCCTGGTATTGGCTCTGGCAAATCAAGAAGCACCTGTGGTAATATTTTAATAAACGGCGGCACCGTCGAAGCCACGGGTGGGCAAAAAGCTGCAGGCATTGGTACGGGATATGGAGCCTATGGCCTTGTATCTACCTGTGGAACAATCACAATAACCACAGGCGTTACTGAAGTTATAGCCACAATGGGGTACCAAGGAAAGCATAGTATTGGAGCAGGAGGATATTATAATAATGCTAATCAAGTTTCCTGTGGCACCGTAACTATCCAATCTGGTGCAAATGTGACACAGCAATAAACCTTTATTCAGACATCTTATCAGCAGTACTTAGTATTGGCTCTGCCATTTACACCAATTGCCGCGGTTTCTGCGGAACTGCGGCAATTGTCTTTTCTCGAAACATTTTGAACTTGCCACTCCATGTAAATCAATGAATTTTTCCTGTTGAAAATTATCGCAAATCTGTTGTAAATCATATTAAAATATTGTGTACTTTTGCCGCCCGAAAAAAGCAAAATACAGGAATAATCTAATGAATATGAAGTCGTTTGTATTTACAGTTATTATGGCGCTTTTTGCAATGCCGTTGAGCGCACAAAATCACAGTGATTGGTTTATTTCGGATGAAGATGACACTTTCACCAGAGATGGCGTGGGAATGACGTGGATTACAGGCGGTTTTACGCCTAACGACCCTGTGGCACCTCTGGGAAGCGGACTCTTGGTTTTGACTGCGGCTGGTGTCGGCTACGCTATCTCACGAAGAAAACATTTGGTCAGAAAAGGCGGCACATTGCTTCTTGCAGTTGCGATGATGTCGGCTTTTACACAATGCAGCAAAAATGTTGACACCATCAGTAGCGTTGCCAACGGCATACCGATGACTCTTGAGGCATACAACGGGGCAAAGACATCAATTTCTGAATCAGGAGCTATAAGCTGGGTCGCAGGCGACAAGATTTATGTTGTGTGCGATGGAAAATGTGTCGGATATGTGCAGAATAGTTCGGCCGACCTGGCATTGTTTACCGGATATGTTACCGGCGTTACATCAGGAACTCATACATTGCATTATTATTACGTCGGTGACAAGGAAATAGCCACTGATGCCACATCGTTTGAGTTGGACTTCAGCAATCAGACGGGTAGCCGCGCTGACCTTGGCAATTTCCATGTTGGGCACGGTTCGCAGGAGATGTCATATACCGAAGGTGATGAAATACACGCCCAAGCGGGAATGGCATCGCTGGTTTCGATCGGTTATTTCGATATCGCCGGAATGGCTGAGGTAGGAGAGAAGGTGTATATGTATGGCGCTAATGTCAACAACAAAATTTCCATTGATTTTTCGACCAATACGGTGACTAATACAAAAGTAGACACCGAGCATAACAACAATTACATTAGTTTGGGCGCCGTGGCTGCCGGTGCAACCTGTGGCAGATATGTCATGCTGGTTCCTAATGACGGCTCGGAGACCGAGATATCTTTTGTTTCAAAGAGAACTCAGGGCTCGTGCACATTTGCCGATGGCATTTCGGCTTGCAATTTTTATTGTAAAAATGAAGACACAAGCACACCGCTGGAAGTGTCGCCTGAAGCATACACCAAGGGCGCTTTGCGTGGACTTTTCACCATCGCCGACAATCAGGCAGTGCATTTCTCGCAAGGAAATTTGAAAGCTGTCACCACCGACGGCTGGTCGACATATAACTGGTATTTTATGGATAATCAGTATGACATTGTCGAGCGTACGAACTCTGATATTGCGACAGAGTATTCAGATAAAACAATTGTAACACTTTTGGGATGGGGTACAAGCGGCTACGCTCATGGCGCGACTAATTATAAACCATGTAACACTGGTACTAGCGGAAGCGGATATAAGGCATATAATAATTCATGGAATAAATTATATAGTAGTACCGGCACAGCTGACTGGGGATATAATATAATTAAGAATAGTGTGAATGAAGAGAATAAATGGCGTACATTGAAAAAGGCGGAATATGTGTATTTGTTCCAGACAAGAAATGATGCCGCATCGAAATGGGGTTATGCCACTGTTAATGATATGCACGGTATAATTATTCTTCCTGACAGTTTCGATGATCCGTATAAGAATGGCGGAAACGATGCTTTTGATGGAACTACAACAGGCTGGGATGCCAACGTTTATAATTTGGAGAACTGGAATCATTACATGGAACCTGCAGGTGCAGTGTTTCTTCCTGCTGCCGGCCAGCGTTCTGGTGGAACTTTGAATCAAACGTATGGCGGCATCCAGATAAAACCAGGCGATTATGGTTTCTATTGGTCAAGTGACAATAACAGCACCAGCAATGCTGAGGCTTTGAAATTCGTCAGTAATGGTATAACTGTTACATCTGTTGAGGGGAGAGGTAAAGGTCACTCAGTCCGTCTTGTATTAAAATAGGATAATTGGGTCGTTATTTTATAAGACGCACAATTTGTATTGAAAAAAATTGTAATTTTGCGCCCGCAATTTTAAGAGGACATCTAAAAAACAAATTTTTTATGAATATGCAAGCAAAATTGAAGTATTTGGTGCTTTCAACGGCACTGGCGACAGCAATGATGCTGCCTATGAATGCTAACGCTCAGGGTAATAGCGATGATTTTTTCAAAGAAGAAGACTGGGCAAGTCAAAGAAGTTTAAATCTTGTTATCGGTGGCGGAGGCCTCTCGCCACAAGGCATCGGTGAGCCGGCTCCACTTGGCAGCGGACTGCTGGTTTTATCACTGGCCGGTGCCGGTTATGCAGCGACCCGTCGCAGACGTTCAATCCGCAAGGGTATGGCTGTTTTGTTGGCATTTGCCATGATGATAGGCTTTACTCAATGTAAAAAGAACCTCGATGTTTTGTCGGGCGCCGATACAGGCAAAGTGCATATTACACTTAGGGTAAATGATGATTCAAGGGTTATTGTTGATACGACTAATGCCGCAACTAACGGATTTGCTGCTGTGTCATTTGAAAGCGGCGATATTATGTACGTGGGTTACAATAAGGCGTACGTCGGATATCTTACTTATGACGGCACAGACTTTAACGGCGATATAAATATCACACAGACAGTCACTGACGAGCCGCTGTATTTCTATTTTCTTGGCGGGAAAGGTTTTACACCAACAATCGAAGGCAATGTGGCTACTCTGGATATATCGGATCAAACCAGCAAATATCCTGTTATCAATTTTGCACATTCGGCTGAGGTTTATCCTTCATCTACAGGCAATTATTCAGCCAGACTGCTTAACAAATGCGCTATCGTGAAGTTACATGTGAAGAAGCCGACAGGCTACGACCAGGCTGGCACATGCATTACAGGCATGAACAATCTTTTGACTGTGAACTTTGACCACACAACAGCAAATACCGATGAAGGCTTTACTTATAGCCAAGTGAATGGTGGCGAAATTACAATTCCTTCGAATGTCGGTGATGTGTGGGCGATTTTGCTTCCGCAGAATTATAATTCTAATGTTTATGCTTACTCAACATATTGCGCAACACAAGATCCTGTGACAATACCTCAGATTGTTGCTAACGATTACAAACCGAACGGCATCAATCTTAACCTAACGCATACATTCATCAGCGTGAGCGCTACGCAAAAGGTTTGTTTCGCACCGGGTAATCTGCAATATCTTGGCAATGCCAACGGCACAGGCACATGGCGTTTTGCCGACCACCAATACGACTTTATGGGCGATGGCCCGAGCAGCGGCACCAGCTATCAGGGTAATGTGACTGTTTCAGGATATGATAAGTATAATGCATCTGCCGATTTGGATGTCGCACGTGATCTTTTCTGTTGGGGTACAAGCGGTTATAATAACAAATATCCGTATATGACATCTAATAATAGTGATAGCTATTACGCCGGTTCGATAACTGATACCGACTATGATTTTGGTGTTTATCATAGTGCTTCGGGTAATTCATCTGAAAAGATAACCAATGGCGGAGATTATGCATGGCGTCTTTTCACAGGTGACGAATGGGCATACGCGATAGCAAGGCAAGGTCGTGTATATACAAGACCGGACTCTCCAACTTATATGGAGACTAAAGAGAGGTTTGCTTCTGCTACTGTTTTGGGTGTGAAAGGATTAATAATTTTCCCTGATAACTGGACAGGATCATTAAATAGATCAATTAAATATGGAAATGATTCGAATGCTGGATATAATGTAACAATTTTTGATGATGCTGAAACTTGGGCATTGTGTGAAAAATTAGGATGCGTGTTCCTTCCAGCTGCACATGTTAGAAATGGTGCTTCAATGAATTCTTTAAATGAAGGTCATTATTGGGCCAGCACCACAGATCCAAAAAACTTTAACAACGAATATAGAGGTTGTTGTTTACAATGGAGTAATACAGGAACTGTCACAAAATCATCTTCTAACTGTTCGGTACGTAGAAATGGCCAATCTGTGCGACTGATTCGCAATGTTGATTGATTTCTCCGGTCAGCAAACAGATTTCAATGCTACATAAATTTAAAACGTCATGGTTTCGTCAGAAACCATGACGTTTTGTTTATATAATAACACTCCAAACTCTAAACCAAAAAAGATCCCGGGACTCTGTTGTTCCGAGCCTCCTTCAGAGGCGAGGAACCTAATAGCTAATGGCTATTTTTTTCAAAAAGTTCTTGACAATTTGCTGATTATGTTGTAAATTCGCAGCAAGAAATATAAACTGGATTTGGGAATCTTTTAATTGTCAAAAATGGATAATCTAGATTTAATACAACCAGACGATATCGAAAGAAGAATTATCATAATCCGAAATCGTCAGGTGATGATAGACAGAGACTTAGCTGATATTTACGGCATAAAAACAGGTCGTTTGAATGAACAGGTCAAACGTAATATGGAACGGTTTCCTGAAGATTTTTGCTTTCAGCTTACCAAAGAGGAGTTTGAAAATTGGAAATCGCAAAATGCGATATCCAATTCCGATAAAATGGGGTTGCGCAAGTCGCCATACGCTTTTACAGAATTAGGAGTTGCTATGCTCGCAACAGTTTTGAAAACCGAAACTGCATCAAAAACGAGTGTTAAAATTATCAGGGCATTTGTCGCGATGAGGCATTTTATGATAAATAATGCTCGTATATTCACGGAAATCAATTATATAAAAGAGCAATTACTCAAATCAGATATCCATCATAAAGAGAATGACAAGAAGATAGAACAATTGTTTTCGTTGATGGAGAAAACCAATTCTGAAGTTACACAGGGGATATTTTACGACGGTCAGATTTTCGACGCATATACATTCATCAAAAGACCTTGGAAAGAAAGTCTCTACTTTCGTGAAATTGAGCATCCCGAAAGGGGAGTTTCTGGAGAAACTACTGTAAACTTTTTTTCAAAAAGTTCTTGACAAATTGCAACTTTTGTTATACTTCTCAATCAAACCCAGCACCTCGTCGCGTCCTGTTTTCTTTTCGGAGGAGGTGACAATCATGGTCGGAAGCTCTTCCCATTCCTCGAGGAGGCGCTTTTTGTAGGCCTCGATGTTGGCGGCCAGCTGACCGCTGCCAAGCTTGTCGGCTTTGGTGAAAACGATGACAAAAGGCACTCCGTTTTCGCCGAGGTTGGCCATGAATTCCAAATCAATTTTCTGGGGCTCGATGCGGCTGTCGACCAAAACGAAAGTCGTCACCAGATTCTGCCGGCCCATGATGTAGGCGTCGAGCATCTTTTTCCACATCTCGCGATCCTTTTGCGAGCGCTTGGCGAAGCCATATCCGGGAAGGTCGACCAAATACCATTCGTTGTTGATAATGAAGTGGTTGATGGTGATGGTTTTGCCCGGAGTTGACGACACCTTGGCCAGCTTGCTGTTGCCTGTAAGCATGTTGATGAGCGACGATTTGCCCACGTTGGAACGCCCGATGAAAGCGTACTCGGGCTTGTCGGCTTTGGGCAGCTTGTCGACGTTGATGTTGCTCTGCAGATATTGCGCGGTTTTGATCAGCATGATGATTTATTTTTTGCAAAAATAGTAAAAAGTCTTTAGTTTTTAGTCTTTAGTCTTTAGTTTTTCTGAGAAGACGACTAAAGACTAGCAACTAGCGACTAAAAACTAATGATTGTTGATAACTTTTTCGCGTTGTTGATAAATATGTTGATAAATTTTTGAAAAATTTTTACATCAAAGTGGGAATAAGTGGGAAAAAATGTATAATTTTACAAGCTGAAAAATAGGAAATGAAATGGAGTATCCGATAGGTGAATATTATTGCAAATTAGACGCCAAGGGACGACTGCTTCTGCCTAGTAGTTTCAAGGAACAGCTAGGGGAAGAGGTTGCCAAGGGATTTGTGCTCCGTCCGGGTTTGTTCGAGACCTGTCTCGACATATACGGAATGGACGATTGGCGTAAATTGCAGGAAAAATTGGCCAAGCTGAACCCGTTCAAGAAGGAAAATCTGGTGATGATGCGCCGTATCAACGCCGGAGCCAGACTGGTGAACATTGACGGCAGCGGCCGCTTGCAGATACCTAAAGACCTAGTCGAAAAATGTGGCATGGTGAAGGATGTGGTGATTACATCGCTGCCCGACCGCATGCAGATTTGGGGCAAGGAGCAGATGGAGCAGAGCAACGCGCAGATGACCGACGGCGAGTTCGCGCAGATGCTTGAAGACCGTCTGGGAAATATTGATTTTGAATAAATTGTTTTGACATGTATCACGATCCTGTGTTGTTGAGCGAGAGTATCGATGGTCTGAACATCAATCCGGAGGGCGTCTATGTGGACGTTACCTTTGGTGGTGGCGGTCATTCGCGCGCCATTCTGGAGCATCTGAATGGCGGTCATCTCTATGCTTTCGACCAGGACGCCGACGCTGCGCGCAACGCCTTTCAGGATGAGCGTTTCACCTTCATACCGCAGAACTTCCGCTATATGAAGAACTTTGTGCAGCTTTACGCGGGTACAAAAGTTGACGGCATTTTGGCCGACTTGGGGGTGTCGTCGTATCAGTTTGACACTCCCGAAAAGGGTTTCTCGACTCGTTTTGAGGGTCGCCTCGACATGCGAATGAACCAGAACGCTCCGGTTGATGCCGCGGGGGTGGTGAACACCTACGAGGTGGAGGCTTTGGCAAGCGTGCTGTCGCGTTATGGCGAACTGAAAAATGCCATGGCAATAGCGCGCGATATCGAGATGGCGCGCGACGTGAAAGCCATCGAGACAACCACCGACCTTAAGGCTGCTGTGGCGGCACATCTGCCCAAAGGCGCTGAAAACAAGACATTGGCTCAGATATTCCAAGCGCTCAGAATTGAGGTGAACAAAGAGATGGAGGTGCTTGAGGAGTTTTTGTCGCAGTGCCCCGATGTGCTGAAACCCGGCGGACGCCTGGTGGTGCTGTCGTATCATTCGCTGGAAGACCGCCTGGTGAAGAATTTCATGCGCAGCGGCAAGGCCGACGGTACGGTGGAGAAGGACTTTTTCGGTAACCAGCTTACGCCATACAGATTGATAACGCACAAGCCTGTGGTGCCTAGCGACGAGGAAATAGCAAGAAACAGCCGCGCCAGAAGCGCGAAATTGAGAATCGCAGAGAGGATTAAAGTAGTTGAGAGTTGATAGTTGAGAGTTGACGGGAAAATAGGACATGAAAAAGAAAAAAGGATCGTTTTTTAAGAATTATTTGGGAGGCGACGTCTTCTCGAAAGGGGCGGTGGTGCGTCAGCTGCCGTTCATACTTTACGTGGTGCTGCTGGTAATGCTGTACATATCCAACACTTATTGGGCCGAAGATATGCGCCTCGACATCAAAAACAAGAACAGGATCTTGGAGAACATGAGAGTGGAGAGTGTGTCGCTGAATGCCGAAATCACTAGGCTGTCGCGTCAGTCGGAGCTGGTAAAGGCGTTGCAGTACAAGGGTATCAAAGAGTCGATTGAGCCGGTGAAAAGAATTGTGGTTGACAAATAATATATAAAATGGATAAGATGAATTTTTCCGATGCTTGGCGTGTGTTGCTGGTTTATCTGGCGATGCTGGCTTTTGGCGTTGCCATAGTCGGAAGAATTGTCTATATCCAGACGGTTGAGCGCGAGCAGTTGCTTGAGCAGGCGCGTAAGGTCGACATCAAAATAGACACGGTGCAAGGCGCCAGAGGCAATATCTTTTCGGCCAACGGCACTATGCTGGCATCGACGGTGTCGCTATACGACATAGGCTTCGACTTTATGGGTGTGAAGCGCGATACCTTAAATAAATATATCGGGCCTCTCACCGACAGCTTGGCCAAGCTTACCCATAAGCCGAAAATCGAGATCGAGAAACTGCTGTTGAAAGGCTATAGAACCAACGACCCGCACAAAAACAGATGTGTGTATCTGGTTAAAGGTTTGAAGATTGATGAATATCAAAGGCTTAAAACATTCCCGCTGTTCAAGAAGAATAAGGGTAACGGCCTGAACATAACCAAGCGTATGGTGCGTGAGCATCCTTACGGCCTGCTGGCGATGCGTACTGTGGGCTTGGTCGAGAAGAGTGACTTGTACAACCGCAGCAAGTCGTCGCTGATGAAAGGCGTGGTGGGCTTGGAAGGACAGTACGACTCGTGTCTGCGTGGCGAGATAGGCTATCAGCTGATGCGCCGAGTGAGCGGCGGCAACCGCATACAGGTGCCTTCGTCAATCAACAAAGAGCCTAAGAACGGCTGCGACATCTACACCTCAATCGATGTTGAGCTGCAGGATGTGGCCGAAGAGGCGCTGCTGCGCTGCCTCAAGGAAAACGAGGCCGAGAAGGGCTGTGTCATCATGATGGACGTGGAAACGGGCTTTGTGGAGGTGATGGCCAATCTGGAGTATAACTACAACACCAAGCAATACGAGGAACGCTGGAACGTGGCTCTGGGTCAAAGCATGGAGCCCGGCTCAACATTCAAGGCCATAACCATGACGGCCTTGATGGAGAACGACCCCAATTTCAATATCAAACGTGTCATCGACCTCGGCTCGTCGGGCACATGGGTGTACGAGTGGCGCAGCAAAAACGGACGCGCGCATCATTATCATGTGAGAGACTCGCACGTGGTCAAAGGCGGCAAGCCTACGGTGGAAGAGGCGTTCTGGGAGTCGTCGAACATAGCGTTCTCCAAGCTGGTGGTGGAATATTTCGAGAAAGATCCGCAGAAGTTTATCGATCAGATTTACAAAACCAAGATTAACGAGCCTCTGCGCGTGGCGTGGAAAGGCGAGGAGAGCAACCCTAAAATCAAGAGCACCGACAGCAAGATGTGGTCGTACACCTCGCTGCCGAGCATGGCCATGGGCTACGAGCTGACAGTGACGCCTATGGTGATTCTGACTTATTACAACGCCATAGCCAACAACGGCCGTATGATGAAGCCTCAGTTTGTGAAGGAGATACGCCGCGGCAACGAGGTGGTGCAGACATTCGAGCCTATAGTCATCAACGAGAGGATTGCCTCGGAGCGCACCATCAAGACTTTGCAGGGCCTGCTGCGCGGCGTGGTGGAGAACGGCACCGCCAAGGCACTGAACAAATGCCCGTTCCCGATAGCGGGTAAGACCGGTACGGCACAGATTTCGGGCAAGGGCGGCTACAACAAGAAGAACTACACCGCCTCGTTTGTGGGTTATTTCCCTGCCGACGAGCCTAAATATTCGTGCGCTGTCATTGTCATCAACCCGATGGGCGGCAAATACTACGGAGCGTCGGTATCGGCTCCTGTGCTGAAAGACGTGGCCGAAAAGGTGTATGCCACACGTCTGGGCGTGGAAGATATTGCCAAGACAGCCAAAGCTAACGCCGACAAATACACCAAGGCCTCGATGGCTTACTACGACGATGTGACCGACCTTTGCGAGATGACCGGAGTGCGTATGGTGGACGGCGAGCTGGGTTCGCAGTGGGTGAAGGTGAGCCCGTCGACCAACGGTGGCGTGACTATAGAGAATGTCGAAATCGAAGACGAGATAGTGCCCGACATGAAGGGCATGAACGTGACCGACGCCGTGTATCTGATTGAGACGATGGGATGGAAGGCCGGATTCAGCGGCCGCGGAGTGGTGGAGGAGCAGAGCGTGAAGGCAGGAACCCGGCTGGAGAAAGGCAAAGCCATTGTGTTGAAGTTGAAAGTTGAAAGTTGAAAGTTGAAAGTTAGAAGTTAGTAGTTAGAAGTTATTGGAATTGAATATGAATATAGAAGAGATTTTGAAAGGTGTTAAAGATTTGCAGTTCGACTCGCGCAAATGCAGCGAGGGCAGCGTGTTTTTCGCGGTGCGTGGCACTCAGGTGGACGGCCACGACTACATAGCCAAGGCTATAGAAAACGGCGCCAAAACTATTGTGTGCGAACAGATGCCCGAACAGCAGGCCGACGGAGTGAACTATTGCGTGGTGGGCAACAGCGCTCAGACACTGGGACTTGCCGCCTCGGAGTTTTACGGCAATCCTTCACAAAAGCTGCATCTGGTGGGCGTGACCGGCACCAACGGCAAGACCACTATTGCCACCTTGCTCTACCGTCTCTTCACCGACGCGGGTTATGTCTGCGGACTGCTTTCAACCATCGAGAATATCGTCGGCAAGAAAGTGGTGCCGTCAACACACACCACAGGCGACCAGCTGGAGCTCAACAGCCTGCTCAAGCAGATGGTTGACGCCGGCTGCGAATACGCCTTCATGGAGGTGAGCTCGCACGCCATCGACCAAGACCGTATTGCCGGCCTGCATTTCGACGGTGGCATATTCACCAACCTCACCCAGGATCATCTCGACTATCATAAAACCTTGGCCAACTACCGCGACGCCAAGAAGAAATTCTTCGACAATCTGCCGTCGACGGCTTTCGCCCTGACCAACTTGGACGACCGCAACGGCATGGTGATGCTGCAGAACACCAAGGCTGCCAAGAAGACCTATTCGCTCAAGCACGATGCCGACTTCAAAGGCCTTGTGATGGAGAGCTACTTCGATGGCATGGAGTTGAAAATCAACGGTAAAGCCGTTTCGACATATCTGGTGGGACGTTTCAACGCCTCCAATCTGCTGGCCATCTACGGCGCTGCCACATTGCTGGGCATGCCTGAGGATGAGGTGCTGCAGGAGGTGAGCAAGCTGCACAGCGCCTCGGGACGCTTCCAGATGGTTAGCTCAAAAGACGGCATTGTAGGCATTGTCGACTACGCCCACACCCCCGACGCATTGGAAAACGTGCTCTCGACAATCAACGAGATTCGCACACACAACGAGACCTTGATCACCGTGGCAGGCGCCGGAGGCAACCGTGATGCTGACAAACGTCCTAAAATGGCGGCTGCTGCAGTGAAGCTGTCCGACCGCCTGATCATAACCAGCGACAATCCTCGCTTCGAGGAACCGGACGAGATTATCCGACAGATGAAAGCCGGTGTCCCGGGCGAAAGCTATAACAAAGTGTTGTGCATAACCGACCGCCGCGAGGCTATCCGCACAGCGGTGGCACTGGCCCAAAAGGGCGACATTATCCTGGTGGCGGGCAAAGGCCATGAGACATATCAGGATGTGAAGGGCGTGAAACATCACTTCGACGACCGCGAGGAACTTGAGAAAGCGTTTAACGAGAAATAGGAGAGACTAACGATGTTATACTATCTTTGGAGGTTTTTAAGTGTCAGATTCGGCCTGCCGGGAGCGGGAGTGCTTGAATATGTGACAGTGCGCGCCATCATCGCGATTATCTTGTCGCTGGTGATTTCGATTTGGTTTGGCAACTTCTTCATCGATTTCATGAAGAGGCATCATATCTCGGAGGTGCAGCGCGACGCCAAGGTAGACCCGTTCAACGTCAACAAAAAAGGCGTCCCCACCATGGGCGGCATAATCATCATTTCGTCTATTCTGGTGCCTTGCCTGCTGTTTGGCAAGCTTCACAACATCTACATGGTGCTGATGATGGTGACCACGCTTATCCTCGGCGGCATCGGCTTTGCCGACGATTATATAAAGACATTCAAAAAGAGAAAAGACGGCCTGAAGGGCTGGTATAAGATATTCGGACAGGTTGCTTTGGGCCTGATTGTGGGTCTTACCCTGCGTTTCAGCCCTATGGCGGTGATGAACGAGAATGTCGAGACCAGAATTGAAGACAACAAGGAGATAGTGGTGAAGAGCCCCGATGTGAAGTCGACACGCACCACCATCCCGTTCTTCAAGAATCACAACCTGAATTATGCCGACATGTTCAACTTTATGGGCGAGCCTTACAAATATTGGGCAGGCTGGATTTTCTTCGTGGTGCTGACAGTGTTTGTGGTGGCGGCTGTTTCCAACGGCTCCAACCTCAACGACGGCATGGACGGCATGGCGGCGGGCAACTCGGCCATCATCGGACTCGGCCTCGGGGTGCTGGCCTACCTGTCGAGTAATGCTGTGCTGTCGGGATATCTCGACATTATGTACATACCCGGCTCGGAAGAAGTGACGGTGTTCATGGCATCGTATGTCGGGGCTTTGATAGGCTTTCTGTGGTTCAACTCGTTCCCGGCACAGGTGTTCATGGGCGACACAGGCAGCCTTACCATAGGCGGCATCATAGCCGTGTCGGCTGTCATCATCCACAAGGAGCTGCTGCTGCCTATCATGTGCGGCATATTCCTGCTGGAGAGCGTGTCGGTGATAGTGCAGAGAGCGTATTACAAGCAGGGCAAGAAGAAAGGCGTGCGTCAACGTGTTTGGAAACGCACACCTATACACGACCATTACCGCACCTCGATGGAGCAGGTGCTCAGCGCCGATCCGGGCTCGACAGTGATTTGCCACGGCCCGAAAAATCTTTATCATGAGATGAAGATTACAGTGAGATTCTGGATCGTGACGCTGCTTTTGGTGGCATTCGCCATTTTAACTTTGAAGATAAGATAAAACAAGATATCATGACATTAGAACAATTGGCAAAACAGGGAAGGAGAAAAGAGATCCTCACGACGGCTTTCACCATCAACGAAAGCATATGCCGTGCCCGAAACGAGAATCTGAAACGCAGTTTTGTGGACTGTGAGCACATCAAAAACCGCAACGAGCTGGTGGCTACACGCAACGGCGTGGGTTACATCAACGACAGCGCGGCCCACAGCCTCTCGGCAACTTGGTTTTCGCTTGAAAACAACACCAACCCGACAGTGTGGATTACCATAGCCGGCGATGCCGACTACGAAGAGATGATTCCGGTGGTGCGCGAACATGTCAAGGCTATAATCTGCGTGGGTGGCGACGCCGGACAGGTGCGCGACTCGCTGGGTTATCTGGTGCGCAACGACGTCACATCGGCCGACAGCATGGAAGAGGCCGTCCGCATGGCTGCTCAGAAGTCGGTGCCTGGCTACAACGTGATTTTCTCGCCCGGATGCGGTGCCAATGACGAAGTCATAAACAAGATGGCCAAGGCCTTTGTGAAAATTGTAAAGGAATAACATTGTATGACAGCTAAAGAGGCTATAGACTTAAAAATCAAGAATCTGTTCAGAGGCGACAAGGTTATCTGGATGATAGTGGTGTTCCTTACCCTCATCTCGATGCTGGTGGTCTATACCTCGTCTGACACTCTCGCATATCGTGAGTACAACGACGACAACGGACGGGTTCTGATGAAGCACCTGATGATGCTGGGCTTGGGCTTGGTGGCTCTGGTGATTGCCGCCAACATCAACTATCGCTACTATTCGCGACTGTTGCTGCTGCTGTTCTGGGTGTCGGTGCCGCTTTTGCTGTATACTCTGTTCTTCGGTAAGAACCTCAATCAGGCAAGCCGTGTGATCGGCATAGCCGGCATCACCTTCCAGTCGAGCGATCTGGCCAAGCTGGCTTTGGTGGGATTCCTGGCAAGGGTGCTCACCCTGAAACGCGAGCAGCTGGCCGACGTCAAAGAACTGATACTTTCGGTGATTGTGCCGATATTACTGGTGGTGGGGCTTATCTTCCCGGCCAACTTCTCAACGGCTGCAATGCTTTTCGCCACTTGCATAGTGATGATGTTCCTGGGCAAGGTGAAAATGAAATACTTGTTCGGATTTGTCGGCACCATAGCACTGGTGGGCGGCTTGGCTATTTTGATATTGCTGCATGTAACCGGCGACAATCCGCAGAAAAACAACCGTAGCCAGACGTGGGTGAACCGTATAGAGCGTTTCGTCGGCAAAGGCGAAGAGAGTAAAAACGACGAGAAAGACTTCCAGCTGACGCAGTCGAAGATTGCCATCGCCGGAGGCGGAGTCGTCGGAAAAATGCCGGGCAAGAGCACCCAGCGCACCATATTGCCCCATCCGTATTCCGACTTCATCTACGCGATAATACTTGAGGAGTACGGCCTGTTGGGCGGGGTGTTCGTGCTGTTGCTTTACTTGATTTTGATGTTCCGCGCGGTACGAATCATGCTGCGGGCTCCGCAGTCGTTCGGCGCGCTGCTGGCCATGGGGCTGGCATTCAGCCTGGTGATGCAGGCTATGGTCAACATGGGAGTGGCTGTCGGGCTGCTTCCGGTGACCGGACAGCCGATGCCGTTTGTGAGCCGAGGCGGCACATCGCTGCTGTTTACAGGCATATCGATAGGAATTATTATTAGTATTACACGAGAAATACAAAAGAACGATGGAAACGACACTGAATTCGAAGTTGCAGAGAGCACCGAGGCTGATAGTTAGCGGCGGCGGCACAGGAGGACATATTTTTCCGGCCATCGCCATTGCCGACGCCTTCAAACGCCGTCATCCCGACGCCGAGATACTTTTCGTGGGCGCCAAAGGCAAGATGGAAATGGATCGTGTGCCAAAGGCAGGCTATCCGATTGAAGGACTGTGGATTAGCGGTTTTAAACGCGAGCTGTCACTCGACAACCTCAGTTTCCCGTTCAAACTGATCAGCAGCCTTGTCAAGGCCCGTCGGATTTTGAAACGCTTCAAACCCGACCTGGTGGTGGGCGTGGGCGGATTCGCCTCGGGCCCGATAATGCGCAAGGCCACATCGCTCAGAATACCTGTGGTGATACAGGAACAGAACTCGTATCCGGGTGTGACCAACAAAATCGTGGCGCCTAAGGCAAGCCGCATCTGTGTGGCCTACGACAACATGCAGCGCTGGTTCCCCGAGGAGAGGATAGTGCTGACAGGCAACCCGTTGCGCAATAACGTGGTGTCAATTGAAGGCAAGCACGACGAAGGAGCGAGATTCTTCGGCCTCGACCCGCAAAAGCCAATCATTCTGCTGGTGGGCGGAAGCCAAGGCGCGCTGGGCATCAACAAGGGCATCTCGGCCAAACTGGCTATGTTCAAGGATACAGATGTCCAGATGATTTGGCAGACAGGCAAGCATTACATCGAGCAGGCTCAGCAGGAAATCAAGCAATTGGGTCTTGAAGACAGGGTGAAGCCGGTGGTGTTTATCGACCGCATGGATCTGGCCTATGCCAGCGCCGACGTGGTGATTTCACGTGCGGGTGCCATGTCGATATCGGAGCTGTCGCTGGTTGGCAAGGCGGTGGTGTTTGTGCCGTTGCCGACAGCCGCCGAAGACCATCAGACCAAGAATGCCCAGAGTCTGGTTGAAAAAGACGCCGCCATCATCGTCAGAAACGATGAGACAAGCGAGAAGCTCATCCCGACGGTGTTCGAGCTGCTGGCCGACAAGAAAAAAATTCAGAGAATGCAAGAAAATATAGCCAAGTTCGCCCGTCCGAACGCGGCTGAAGACATAGTCAACGAATTGGATAAAGTGTTATGCTGTACTTTTTAGGAATAGGTGGCATAGGAATGAGTGCCTTGGCCCGGTATTTCAAGGCTAAGGGCAGCGAGGTGGCCGGCTACGACCGCACTGCTACGCCTTTAACCCGTCGTTTGGAGGCCGAAGGCATAAGCATACATTACGTCGACGATCCTGCGATGATACCTCAGGATATCGAATTCGTGGTGCTCACACCAGCCATTCCTGCCGATTCCAAAGAGTTGAACTGCCTGCGTGAACGTGGTGTCCGCATCGTCAAACGTGCCGAGGTGCTCGGTATGATTTCGCGTCAGCACACCAGCGTGGCGGTGGCGGGTTCGCACGGCAAGACCACTACAACAGCCCTTGTATCACATATTCTGATGACAGCCCGCAGACGTTTCTCGGCTTTCATCGGCGGCATAGCCCGCAATATCGACAGCAATGTGGTGATAGGCGATGAACGTGACGAGTTTGTGGTGATGGAGGCCGACGAGTTTGACCGCTCGTTCCTGCAGCTGTCGCCCGACGTCAGCATAGTCACATCAATCGATGCCGACCATCTCGACATTTATGGCGACTATCAGCATGTTGTGGAAGGTTTTAACCAGTTTGTCGAAAAGACATCCGACCGTGGTCTGGTGGTTTACCATGCCGGATTGCCGGTTCAAACCTCCAAGCCGCATATCACCTATGGCCTGAACGATGCCGATGTGGTTGCCGCTAATATCAGAATTGTCGACGGCATGACCGAGTTTGACGCTGTCTTGTCGGACGATGAGGTTGTCCCGATCAGGATGGCGCTTTATGGCGACCACAATGTGCAGAACGCCCTTGCTGCCATCATAGCTTGTAAATCGCTGGGAATCAGTGTTAAAGATATACAAGAGGCCTTGCTGACATTTAAAGGTGTGCAGCGCCGCTTCGACATCAGGGTGAATCACGGCAAGCACGTTTATATTGACGACTATGCCCATCATCCCGAGGAGATGCGGGCCACATTGCTGACAGCCCGCAAGGCGTTTTCGGGCAAGGAGCTGACGGTGGTGTTCCAGCCGCATCTGTTCACCCGCACCCGCGACTTCATGGATGAATTCGCCCAGGTGCTCTCGCTTGCCGACCGCGTGATTTTGCTCGACATTTACCCGGCTCGCGAAAAGCCTATAGCAGGCGTTACATCGGCCGAAATGCTCAAGCGGATTACGGCAGCCGACAAGATGCTTTGCTTGAAAACTGAACTTGTGAATGTAATAAAAAATATTGATCCTGAGCTGCTTATAACTATGGGCGCAGGCGATATCAACGATTTTGTACCGCAGATAGAACAATTGTTTGACGAATGAAGAAGATTTTGAAGATATTGTTTTTTGTGCTGACAGTCGGAGCAATCGGCTGCCTGTGGTTCTTCATTCATAAGGAGCATGTCGAGCATCCTCTGAAGGCTGTCGAACTGACGGTGGAACGCCCGATGGAGCGCGGCTTTATCGACAAAAATGCTGTGTATCAGCGGATTATGACAATTTGCGACACGGTTCGCAATTCTGATATCACCAAGATCCCTCTCGACTCGGTGCGCATGTACCTGGCAACGATTCCGTGGGCTATTTACACCGAGGCCAATATCACGATGGATGAGGTAATGGTGGTGAAAATTGTTGAGTGCCAGCCTGTTATGAGAGTGTATAACAAGGACGGGCGCTCGGTTTATCTTGACAATGAAGGGCGTATATTCCCGACAAATTCCGGTTATGTGCCGCATCTGATAGTGGGCAGTGGCAATCTCAACTTCAAGGATTTGAAAAACAGCTCGGCCAAGATATCCGACAAAAATTACGCCAACAGCGATTTGCCTAAGATTTTCAGAGTCATAAAGAGTATTCTGAACAATTCATACACCAGATGTTGCGTTAAACAGGTGTATTACGACAACAAGAATTACGAACTGGTACTGAACAACGTCGACATCAAGGTGATTTTGGGCAATGACAAGAATCTGGACGAAAGACTGATGAATTTGCAATATTTCTTCGAGAAGATGCAAGGCTCGCCCGAACTCGAGGAATACAGAATGATAAATTTCAATTTTGACAATCAAGTTGTTTGTACGAAAAATAAACGAAAAAAATGAGTAATCCTGTGTACATCGTAGGCCTCGACATCGGCACTACAAAAATCGCCTGTTTCGTTGGCGAGAAAGTTGAGAATGGAAAAATAGTCATCCGTGGATACGGCAAAACGGAGTCGACTGGAGTTAAACGCGGCATGGTCTTCAATATCGAGGAGACTGTCAATGCCATCAAACGCGCTGTGGAGCAGGCGTCGGAGCAGTCAAACGTCGATATCAAGACTGTCAACGTGGGCATAGCCGGCCATCACATCAAGAGCCGCCAGCACCGCGGAGTGCTTATGCGTAACAATCCTGACATTGAGATCACCGACGAAGAGATCGAGAAACTGCGTCAGGACGCTTTCAAGCTCAATATGCCTCCGGGAGAGGAGATTATCGATGTCATTCCGCAGGAATACATAGTAGATGACGAGGTCGGCATCCGTCATCCGAAAGGAATGCTAGGCAGCAAGCTTGAAGCCAATTTCCATATCATCATCGGCCAGGTGGCTGCCGCGCGCAACATCATCACCTGCATACATCAGGCCGGTTTGGAGATGGAACACATGATTCTTGAGCCTATCGCTTCGGCACAGGCAGTGCTGGGCGAGGATGAGAAAGAGGCAGGCGTGGCGCTGGTCGATATAGGCGGCGGCACCACCGATATAGCCATTTTCTACGACAATATCATATATCACACCGCTGTCATCCCGTTCGGCGGCAACGTCATCACCGAAGACATCCGTCAAGGTTGCTCGATCATCAAGAAGCACGCCGAGGAAATCAAGGTGAAGTTCGGTTCGGCAGTGGCAAGCGAGAACCGCGAAGACGAAGTGGTGTCGATACCTGGCATTCGCGGACGCGCTCCAAAAGAGATATCGTTCAAGAATCTGGCCAACATCATCCAGGCTCGTCTGAGCGAGATTTTCGATATCGTGAACAACGAGATTCAGAAGGTCAACAGCGAGCATAAGCTCATCGCTGGCATGGTGCTCACAGGCGGCGGCGCGATGATGAAACACATCCAGCAGCTGGCTGCTTTTAAGACCGGTTTGGACGTGCGCATCGGTTATCCTAACGAATACCTCGCCAACGATACAGCCGACGAGCTGGCAAGCCCGATGTACTCGACAGGTGTCGGCCTTGTAATCGAAGGCTTGGCACGTTACGAAGAGGCTGCCAAACACGGCAAGGCGATGACCAACAACGGAACTATCGTCATCGAGGAAGAAGAGCCGACTATCAGCCTCGAAAGCCACGAAAGCAATGAAAGTCCTGAAAAAGAAGGCAATAAATTCTTCCACAGAATTGTCACATCGCTGGGTAAGAAATTCTTTGGAGAAGACGAAGAAATAGATAACGAAAAAATTTAACAACCATGACAGAAGACATAGTAAGATTTGACGATCCGGAGGAAAAGCCCAACATCATTAAGGTTATGGGCGTTGGTGGCGGCGGCAGCAATGCTGTGACGCACATGTTCTCCGATGGTATCATAGGTGTCGACTTTGTGCTTTGCAACACCGACGACCAGGCTTTGCAGAGAAGCCCCGTTGAGAACAAGCTGCACATTGGCGACCACGCTCTTGGAGCCGGTAACGTCCCGGCGGTAGGCCGTAAAGCCGCCGAGGATACCGAGGAAAAGATCCGTGAGATGCTCGGTGGTGACACCAAGATGCTCTTCATTACGGCCGGTATGGGCGGCGGCACAGGCACAGGAGCCGCACCTGTGGTGGCACGTATATCGAAGGAAATGGGAATCCTCACGGTGGGTATTGTGACCCTGCCGTTTAGTTTCGAAGGCAAACGACGCCAGCAACAGGCAGCCGAGGGCATAGCCGAATTGCGTAAATATGTCGACGCTTTGCTGGTTATCAGCAACGACAAGCTGCGCGACGAATATGGCGATATGAAACTCACCGACGCTTTCAAAAAGGCCGACGATGTGTTGAAGATAGCCGCCAAGGGTATAGCCGAAATCATTACAGTGACAGGCTATGTCAATGTCGACTTTGAAGATGTCAACAATGTGATGCGCGACAGCGGCAAGGCAATCATGGGTTCGGGCTACGCCAAAGGCGAAGACAGAGCTCTGCGTGCCGTTGAAGAGGCGGTCAACTCGCCATTGCTCGACGATTCAGACATCACCGGAGCGAAGAATATACTGGTGTATATCACGTCAGGAACCGCAGAAGTGACCCTTGACGAGGTGAGTGAAATCAACGAATACGTCCAAAGTGCCACCGGCATGGTGTCGGAGGTGATTTGGGGTAACGGCGAGGATATAGGCCTTGAAGACGGACTGCGCGTGACACTTATCGCCACAGGATTCGACAACGGGCCTAAGCAGGAGCCTGAGGTGAAAAAGCACACTTTCGAGGACAACAAGATCAAGGATCCGGCCAAGGAAGCCGCACGTCTGATGACTTTCGACGCACCCGAAGAGCAGCCTAAGGAAGAGGTGAAGCCTGAAATTCCAGCTGAGAAACCAGTCGACGACACTCCGAAGGTGACACGTCACACCCTCTACGATGATGACGTTGAGGATGAAGATGATAATCAGACGAATGACTATAACAGCGGAATTACCGCCAGACGAATCACATCAGACGATGCCACGGCACCTGAGCCGACACAGTCGCCGTTCAAGCACGACAATCCGTTCCGTTTTGACGACGATGATGACGTGGATGTGCCGACAGTGCGCGATATGTCTGACAATCAGACGATTACAGCTGTCAAGGTGGATGCCAAACCGGCTCAGACCAAGCAGCTCGACCAGAAGGAGATGATGCGTCGCCAGCGTTTCATGTCGTTCAACATGGACTTCAGGTCGCAGACCGCTTTGGAGAACCTCGAGAATGTTCCGGCATACGCCCGCATGGGTGTCAACCTGAATGTTGACGACAAAGAGATATCCAACTACTCGGTCAACAAGGAAACCGGATTGCGTGAGGATAACTCTTTCCTGTACGACAACGTGGATTGATATGCGACGAATGACAATTCTTGCAATCTTGATGATTCTCAGTGTGTTGTCATTGAGAGGGCAGGAATTGTATATCAATCTGTTTCAAATAGACCGACAGCAGTGCAGCGATAAGCCGCTTTTGCTTGAGATAAACTTTGCCGCTGAGTATCAGAATGATACGCAAGCGGCATTGGTTTTGTCGGCGCAAAACGGCAAAACGACGCTTCTGTGGGAAAAGTATGCGCTCGAACCTGATTTTGCGATTTCAAAGAAGATTCCGAGCCATCTGCTCAACGAGGCACCGCTGAAGTGTTACATCTTCAATCCTAAAAAGGAAATTATCAAGATCGACAGCCTGGATTACAGCATTCAGGCTATTGATGTACCATCCTATCTGCCTGATAATCTTCAGGTTAAAGTCTTTGAATCGGAGGGCTTCGGAATTGACAATTCCATGTGTTTCTATTCGGATGATGACAATTATCTGGAGCTGGGCGATGAAAGTGGCATCATAACCAAGCCTATCTCATTGTATTTGAACGGCGACCAGTATTTTGAATGGTATCTGGCCAATGCCGATTCAAAACGGGTGTCGCTGGCCAACGAAAACCATTCGTTCAAGACCAGATTGGATGTGGTTTTCGACCCCGACAATGCTGGAGCTCATTTCGACTTAAAAGCCGAATTCCTTGAAAATACTGAGGTTTCACGCTTTGCTTTGATCATTCCTTTTACCGACAACGATTTTGTGGTTTATCGTCAGAATATGCGTGTCGACTCGGCCTATCTGCAGGATGAGTATTACCTCGACCACGAGGGCTTTTCGCTGAAAAGGGGTGAAGGCCAGCTGAATCTGTATCATCCAAAGGCCTTGTCATCCATTCAGTTGGATGTGAAAAATGCCACAGCCATCCTGAATATCGACTACGAAAAAGATCATCCGCTGATTCATTATCCTGCTCAAACAGACACTTTGGAGTATTATCTCGACCTGTCGAAACGAATGGTCAAAGCAGGTGAGGCGCTGACGGCCTCTTTCGATATCAGTATGACGCAACTGCTTGATTTGCCGCGTATTATGCCTGTATGGGATGGCTTTGAGTCGGCCATTATTTTCACCGAGCATGCCGACTGGACCGACATCCGCACCCACAGGGCTGTGTGCTTCGGCAGTGAGGACGTGGTCAGGGCGGAGGATGCTGTGGGCGGCTTTGTCCATTACGGCGTTCCCGTCACAAAAAGCGTGTTTTACAGCAATCCCGACGGTGTGATCAACCTTTTGAAAAATCGTGATTTTCCACAGTCGCATTGCACAATTAAAACCGATACGGCCTTTTTCGATTTTCTTAAGCAATTGAAAGACAATGGCTTTGAGATATGCCTGCATACTCCCGAGCAATACACTGCCACCCGCGACAACCTTTGGGAAGCCTTGGCTTTCATGAAGGAACATTTCGGCTCGCCTTCGTGGATTGACCACGGATATAACAATTCTTACGTCAACAATCGCGAGGACCTGGTGTGCGACGGCTTAAACTCCAAGTCGGCATATTATGCGTTGGATGCTTGGAAAGCCAATGGAGTCAGATATTTGTGGAATGCCGCTTACGAGGAAATAAAGCCTTTCGACGACTGGAAATTCGGTAATTCGCTCCAGCGTCCGTATCCGTTCTGGACCGACGCCATGCCCAAACCGCGCGTCATGCGGGCTCATTTCGACAAAGATATCATCCTCTGGTCGACGGACTATACTCTCGAGCCGGGTGAGCTTTGGGATTATTATCTGAGTCAGAGCAATTTGGATGTGGTGGTCGAAAGCCGACAGGCGTTCATCACCCATGTCTATTCACCTTGGGTGACCACAGAACGTGGCTTTTGGGATATGGAAGACGGCAAAATTGTGGCTAAAAACGGCCTCAACAAAGCCCTTGAGCGCATTGCCAATCTCCGCGACAGGCATTTGATGCTGCCAACCACGGTCGAGAAATATCTGAAATATCAGGAGCAATTGCAAAATGTTGAATATCAATACGATAACGAAAATCTTATTTTGATAAACAATAACAACGATACGATCCACGGCTTCTCATTGATTTCGACTGCGCCTGTTACTGTAGAGACGCGCTATGGCATGTCTCTACCGGTAAATTCCCGTGAATCCAATGGAGAACATATAACCTGGTTCGACTTTGCCCCCAAAGAGACAATAATCATCAAACAATAAATACACTTTACACTTTAAACTTCAAAAATGAAAAGAATAGCCATTTTTGTTTCAGGCGGCGGCACCAATCTGCAGCGTATAGCCGATTATTTCGCTTCAAATAGGGAAGTGGAAATCGTTTGTGTAGTCAGTAACAATAAGGACGCTTACGCCAACCAGCGCGCCAAAAACCTGGGCATTCCATTGCTTTTGGTCGATAAGGAGACGTTCAACAGCTCGAAGTTTACCGCCCGCATGGTTTCATTAGACATCGACTTGATTGTGCTGGCAGGCTTTTTGTGGCTTATTCCTCAAAGTCTTATTGAGGCTTTCCCGGGCAAAATCATCAATATACATCCGGCATTGCTGCCTAAATACGGCGGAAAAGGCTTCTATGGGCATCATGTGCACGAAGCTGTGGTGGCGGCACACGAGAAGGAATCGGGCATCACAATTCATTATGTGAACGAAAAATACGATAGCGGCGATATCATCTTCCAAGCTAAGGTGGCAATTTCCAGAAACGACAGTCCCGACGACGTGGCCGACAAGATTCATGTGTTGGAGCAGATGAATTTTCCGGTGGTGATTGAGAACCTGTTATTTGAAAAATGATTATTTTTGCAAAAATTTTTACGATGAAAAAGATATTTTTGACCATATTGTTTTTCGCCTCGGTATTGGCCTCAAATGCTCAGATAGATAAGATATTAGGCGAATGGAAATCGGTCGACGACAAGACAGGCGAGGTGACCGGCATCATACTGTTTTATAAGGGTGACAACGGCCTTTATTATGGCAAAACCACTCACGTTTACGAGAATGGCAAGGAACTTTTCGATGAAAAATTCATTGGAATGATTCTGGTGAAAGATTTCAAGCTGGAGGATGGCAAACTGGTGGGCGGCACCCTTTACGAGCCACATGAGGATAAGACTTACTATGGCAAGATTTCCTATAATGTCAAGGACAATACTCTGACAGTTAGAGGCTCGCTCGACCGACGCGGATGGCTTGGCAGGTCACAGACTTGGATAAAGTGAGAACAGCATAAAGCCTACATATCCGAGAGTCAGGATAAAGCCTTCGAAACGTGAGATTTTGCGGCCTTTACCGGTGAAAACCGTCGTCAGCATGATGGCGTTTGCGGCAAAGAGTATCAGCAACTGTTGGTTCATCTTAGTGTCGAACGGCAACGGGATTATCAGCGAGCTGACACCAAGCACCATAAAGATATTTAAGATATTTGAACCCAGCACGTTGCCTATCGCGATGGCTGAGTTCTTTTTTAATGCCGCCACGATAGAAGTTATGAGCTCGGGTAGGGAAGTGGCTGTGGCAACCACGGTGAGACCCACTGTGCTCTCGCTCATGCCCCAGTCGATAGCCAAAAACTGGGCGTTTTTTGAAACCAGCTCGCCTCCGATATACAATCCGATGATTCCGAAAACGAGTTGAAATATGGTCTTGCCCCAAGGCAAAGCTTGTAGTGTCTCCGAGTCTTCTGAAGTCTCTGGTAACTCGGCGGTTCCCGAGTTCTTTTTAAAAGTTAGCCAAAGATATCCGAATCCCATTATCAGCAGCACAATTCCTTCCACCCAGTTGATTGTTCCTGAGGTTCCTCTGAAGAAGTCGTTAGCCATCAGCGTTATCGCGAATGTGGCGATGAAACCTGCCGGAATATCTCTTCTTATCGAGATACGGCTCACGTCAATTGGGAAAATCATTGCGCTCACACCCAGAATGAGCAGAATGTTCATGGTGTTGCTTCCGATGATGTTTCCGATTGCCAGTCCCGGGCTCCCTTTGATGCAGGAAAAGATATTGACGACCATCTCAGGCAACGAAGTGCCGAACGCCACAATCGTCAATCCGATAATCAGCGGCGACAACTTGGCTTTCACGCCTATGCTCGTCGCCCCGTTCACCAACCAGTTGGCGCCTAAAATCAGCGCCACAAAGCCAACAATCAGCAGAAATAATGGAAGTAATGCGGACATATTCAAGATTTGAAAAATAAAGGAGAACCTGATGAAGATTCTCCTTTATCGTAAGGTTAACTGATATTACAGAAGTTTCTTCTTCAGTGTGTCAATCATATCGACTGTCATCTTGTCGAGGTCGTACTTCGGGTTCCAGCCCCACTCGGCGCGAGCGCAGCTGTCATCCATCTTGTTCGGCCAGCTGTCAGCGATAGCCTGACGGATCGGGTCGAATTTGTACTCCATCTCGAATTTAGGATAATACTTCTTGATGGCGTTGTAGATGATCTCTGGGTCGAAGCTCATTGCTGTGACGTTGAATGAGTTACGGTGCACGAGCTTCTTAGGATCTGCCTCCATGATGTCAACCAT
>JAFZXP010000048.1 GCA_017616735.1 Bacteroidales bacterium | reverse complement strand
TATAAACTTATGATTTTCAAGTCGTTGAGTAAATTTCAGAAAAGAAAAGATTCCCATGTCGATGGCACGGCTTTTGTTCATAATCCAGAACGCGCCGCCTATCATCAGGATGAAAATGATGATTTTCGACTGCTGCACGAAACCATTGAAAAGTGCCGAAAACACCTGCCACGTCTGGGCTTCAGGCTGGAAAACCTCCTGATACTCAGCAGGTAAATCCTCTTCATAATAGAACTGCCCGTCCACATACATTCCAGGCTTGATAAACCAGGTCATTATGGCGGCAACCACTATTATGCAGAAAACAATGACGTAGGTATGCGGTACTTTTCGTTGTGACATAATTCTAATTATTGAACGTGCATAAATTCGTTACCAATTCGATGCAATCCATTGACAATCAGCTCTCTTTTATCTTGACGAGGGTTTCTGTAACCACTGAGATAATGCCCCAGCTGACGTTGGTTTATCCCAGTCACACGACTTAAAGCAGCACGAGTCAATATTCCATCATAATAATGAAGAAGAGCTGACACTTCAAGGACAAACTCAATTTTATATTTACCTCTTACGCATTCCGGTAACTCATCAGGTTCCGAACCTTCGATATGAAATCTCAAAGCCGATTCGTATGCTTCCTTGACGCCGTCAAGGGTTTTATGTGTGGCGACACAGCCAGGAACCTGATCGGAAACAGCACCGTAGTTGTTTTTCCAAACAATTTTTACTTTTATAGTTTCCATATCATTATTATTTTAATCCAGCTTGTTTAAATATGCTATTTAACAACTCTTGGTCTTGAGTTTCATTGAGTTTTCCGTTTATCGTCACCGTTCCTTTTTTGGTTTTATGCTTGAATTGCCTGTGACTTCCTTTCTGTCTTACGAAAAACCAGCCGTCTTCCTCAAGAATCTTTATTACTTCTTTAGTTTTATACTTGTCCATACATCCATTATTTGAACGCTACAAAGTTAGTAAAAATACTAACATGCAATAAATATTTAATAAATTTTTGACTTTATTTTTTTCTGCAAAACTACGACAGGTGATTGGAATTAGTCGTATGAAAAACGATTAATTTTTGTATGATTTTGTAAACTATTGATTATCTTTATATTATAACAACAAATACGATAATTTCAAGGTTTCTAAAATGTTAATAATTTTTAGTAATTCGACGTATCCAATTTATAATCAATAATTTATAATATCAATTTTTAATAATTCAAAAAGAGACAGAAAAATTTTGACTATTATTCCGAAATGTTGTAATTTTGCAGTTAGAAAATTATTAAAATCATAATAACATGGTAAACTACAAGGATTTAGGGCTGGTGAACACCCGTGCAATGTTCGCAAAGGCTGTCGATGGCGGCTATGCCATCCCGGCATTCAATTTTAATAATATGGAACAGCTGCAAGCCATCATTATGGCGGCTGTGGAGACGAAATCGCCAGTGATTCTTCAGATTTCCAAGGGCGCTCGTAACTACGCCAACCAGACTCTGCTCCGCTACATGGCAGAAGGCGCTGTGGCATACGCAAAGGAACTTGGCTGTGCTCATCCTGAGATAGTGCTTCACCTCGACCACGGCGACTCGTTCGAGCTCTGCAAAAACTGCATCGAGATGGGATTCTCATCGGTGATGATCGACGGCTCGGCACTTCCATACGACGAAAACGTGGCTCTGACACGCAAAGTGGTTGATTTTGCTCACAAATACGACGTGACAGTGGAGGGCGAACTTGGTGTTTTGGCTGGCGTTGAAGATGAGGTCTCGGCCGAGGCAAGTCACTACACAAAACCTGAGGAAGTGGTTGATTTCGTGACCAAGACAGGCGTCGATTCACTCGCAATTTCAATCGGAACATCACACGGAGCCTACAAATTCACTCCTGAGCAGTGCACCGTCGACCCTAAGACAGGTCGCTTGCTGCCTCCACCGCTCGCATTCGACGTGCTCGAGGCCATCGAGAAAGAGCTTCCGGGCTTCCCAATCGTGCTTCACGGCTCATCGTCAGTGCCGCAGGACGATGTCGACACCATCAACAAATACGGTGGCGCATTGAAGGCAGCCGTCGGCATCCCTGAGGAGCAGCTCCGCAAGGCAGCAAAATCGGCAGTTTGCAAGATCAACATCGACAGTGACAGTCGTCTTGCCATGACAGCGGCGGTGCGCAAGGCATTTGCCGAGAAACCGGCAGAGTTCGATCCTCGTAAATACCTCGGACCGGCTCGCGATCATATGAAAGAGCTGTATATGCACAAGATTATCAATGTGCTGGGAAGTAATGACAAGCTAGCGCTTTAAAGTGTAGAGTTTAGAGTGTAGGGTTTAGAATAGTTGAAAAAGTGTAAAGAATAGAGTTTAAAGTGTATTTTATACGAAAGAGGAAGCGAGGCTTCCTCTTTGTGTGTGTAAGACATTTGAAGTTATTAAGCTTATAAACTATTAAACTTTTCAACTTTCAACTAAAAAAACTACACTAAACTTTAAACTCTACACTCTAAACTAAAAAATTATTATTTTTGCGCCCGGAAATTCAATTTAAAACTATTTAAAATAATTCTAATAAAATGAAAAATTCTTTATTTTTAAAGAGGGCTTGTTTAGCAGTCCTTTTCGTGCTTTTTGCATGTGCTGCTATGGCACAAACATTCACAGTTGATGATTTGAATTACAGTGTTAATGCTGACGGTGTCTCGGTGACATTGACCGGACATGTCGATGGTTACAACGCAACCGGACCATTGAACATTCCGGCTTCAGTGAATTATGGGAGCAACGACTATGCTGTGACAAACATCGGAAACAGCGCATTTTTGTATTATTTTTATCTGACAAGTCTGTCAATTCCGAATTCAGTCGTCACAATTGAAGACGGTGCTTTTGCGTATTGCTCAGGTTTCACTGGCGATTTAATCATTCCTAATTCGGTAACCACCATTGGAGCAAGCGCATTTTTCACATGCTACAGCTTTGACGGTGATTTGGTGATTGGCAACTCTGTCACAACCATCGGCGAATATGCTTTTGACGATTGCAACGGCATGCACGGCGTGCTTAACATCCCGAGCAACGTGACAACGATTGGCATTGACGCTTTCAGATATTGCGCATTCAGCGGCATTACCGTCGACCCTGAAAGCCCTGTCTTCGACTCAAGAGACAACTGCAACGCCATCATCAAAACAAGTACAAACGAGCTGGTATTGGGATGTGTAAACACTGTGATTCCCAATAGCGTAACGGCAATTGGCGAGAATGCTTTTTGCGGTCTTGATGGGTTGACCTCAATCAACATCCCGAATTCGATAACATCAATTGGAGCGGGCGCTTTCTCGTTCTGTTTCCATCTGACAGGTGATTTGACCATCCCTAATTCAGTGGAAACCATCGGTGCTGGCGCATTTTTCCAGTGCGAAGGCTTTGACGGCACGCTAACAATCGGTGAATCCGTCAAATTTATCGGCGACTATGCGTTCAGACAATGCTCTCATTTTACAAAAGCTGTCTCATTGGCAACCGTGCCACCTGAGCTTGGCAACGATCCAGGATGGAACTGCGTTGTGTTTGAAGAATTTGGCTGCCAAACCCTTACAGTTCCTTTCGGATGCGCCGCAGCTTATCAAAACTCAGCATGGTACGACCCGCTTGGCTTGAATGGCTTCTATGAATTCATTGAGGCTGAACCACAAGCGGTATCAGAAGTTGGGAATGTTGCCGCGACAGTTTACCCTAACCCGACCAAGGGTGCAGTGAGAATCGAAGCTGAAAACATCAGAAACATCAGCGTTTACAATAGCCTCGGACAAAAAGTGTTTGAAACCGCAGCCAGCGGCAATGCTTTTGAATATGATTTCAGCAATCAGGAAGCTGGAGTTTATTTTATTAAGGTGGAAACGGAAAAAGGATTGGAGACTAAGTCGTTAGTTGTTAGTCGCTAGTCTTTAGCTATTAGCCATTAGTGGATGAGGTTCCTCGCGCCTAGCGGAGTGAGGAACCTCATGATTATTATAGCGTTATGCTCAGCAATTCCTCGGCAAAGCGATGAATGCCACTGCGGATTCTTTCTGTTTGTTTTGGCCGTGGAGCGGCTCTGTGGTTAAGATAATTTGAAAGCTGTTTCTGATTAATACCTGTCATTTTCTCCATCCCTGATAATGATATGTATTCCGAATAATACTCCAGAAAACTAGGCACGTCGATACGCCATTCCAACTCATAATCGCCCTTTATTTGCTCAGGCCAACGTTCTTCCGGAAGGTTTTTCTTTATCAAACGAATAGCTTCCATAGTGTCGGCTTTAACGGCATCCATATTGTCGCCAGCGGCATAAATACCGTCGCAATTTTCCGCATATGCTCCAAAATGATCTCTTGATCTTTCAATTATCATAATGATTTTTTCCATATTTCGCTTTGTTTTATCACTTTACAATCCATATCTTTTTATCAATTTATTCGCCAATCCTGTTGGTATCTCATGTGCTCCATGATACGGAACAGGTTCCGACAATTCACCATTTTTGATGTAAAAATAATGGCTTCCTTCTGCGTGATCGTACCTCCAGCCAGCTTTCACAAATTTTCTATGTAGTTCTGTATATTTCATAAACTTTGTATTTTCACATTGCAAAAATAGCAAAATTTCTATTATCTGATGATAAAAATGAAAAAATTTTAAAATAATTTTTAGTTTTCCATCGTTATTCTTTTATGAAAAACTTTTTCCTATTGTCGGCTTTGATGCTCTTTGCCATTGATTTTCAAGCGCAGGAGGCTGACACGACGATTTGGAAAAACATTATGCTCGATTCGGTGGAGATTTATCCCTGGCCGGATTATGAGACTTTCAAGCAGGAAATCATCAAAATGCCGTGGCGGAAGCCATTTTTTGTGCCAGGAGTCTCAAAAGAAGGTTACGAAAAAATAATAAATCAGGAACCTGTCAGAGAACCGAAAGCAAGTTCCATCAATCCCATTACATTGATTTACAACAGGTTTAATAAAAGAGAACGCTTCAAAAGGAAGCTAGAGCGAAATAAAAGAAAATTCAACCGCAAAATGGAACGCCTCGGCGCCGATTCGCTGATGATACCAAAGTGAAATCCATTTGTTTTTTAATCAAATCTACTGCTTCGACTCGCACTTTCACAGCGTCACCGAGGCGGTAGATTTGCTTTGTGTATTGGCCGACAACACGGAAATTCTCCTCGTCGATGTAGTACATGTCGTCGAGGGTGCTGTAGCGCACCAAACCCTCGCATTTACTATCCTTGAGCTCAACATAGATGCCCCATTTGCTGATGCCTGAAATCAATCCGTCAAACACCTTGCCGACCTTATCTTGCAGATACTCAGCCTGTTTGTACTTCACCGACTCGCGCTCCATCTCGGCCGCCTTGCGTTCCATCTCCGAGGCGTGCTGACACAGCACCTCGTATTCCTCTTGGCTTACACTCGGCTGATTTTCAAGCATATAACGTTCAATCAAGCGGTGAACCATCAAATCGGGATAACGGCGGATTGGCGAGGTGAAGTGCGTGTAGAACGGGAACGCCAAGCCATAGTGCCCTATGTTAACCGTGCTGTAAAGCGCCTTCGCCATGGTTCTAACCGCCACAGATTCAATAAGATTCTTCTCGCCTTTGCCTTCAACGGCATCGAACAAGGCATTGTATGACTTGACCAGCTTTTCACGCGTGCTGATGTTCATCGAGTAGCCCAAACGCGACACCAAGGCGATGAAATCGTACAATTTCTCCGGGTTAGGCTCGTCGTGCACACGATACACGAAAGTATAGCCGTGATATTTCGAGTCTTTCTTACCAATTGCCTCGGCTATAGTGCGGTTGGCCAGCAGCATGAAGTCCTCGATAAGCATGTTAGCCTCCTGCTGCACCTTCACATAGGTATCGATAGGATGCATATTCTCGTCAAGTATAAATTTCACCTCCTCGGAATGGAAGTTGATAGAGCCTTGAGCCATGCGCTTGTCGCGAAGTTTGGTGGCTAAATCGTTGAGTATCAATATTTCTTCTTTGTAATCACCTTCCCCACCCTCAATCATGGCCTGAACCTCTTCGTAAGCGAAACGACGATTTGATTTGATGATGGTCTTTCCAATCCAATGGTTAAGGATTTCAGCTTTGTCGTTCATTTCAAAGACAGCTGAGAATGTCAGCTTTTCCTCGTCGGGACGAAGCGAGCACACCATGTTGCAGAGCTTCTCGGGAAGCATCGGGATGGTGCGGTCGACAAGGTAAACCGAGGTGCCACGCTGCTGTGCTTCATTGTCGATGGCTGAGCCTGGTTTCACATAATGCGACACGTCGGCGATGTGAACGCCCACCTCGTGATTGCCGTTCGGAAGCTTGCGATACGAAATGGCGTCGTCGAAATCTTTAGCGTCACGAGGGTCGATAGTGATTGTCAAAACATCACGGAAATCGCGGCGCTTCTTGATTTCCGAGGCAGGAATCTTATCGGAAATCTTGTCGGCTTCTTTCTCAACGTCTTTCGGAAACTCTAGCGGATACTCGTACTGCGCAAGTATCGACTGCATCTCGACGTTGTTCTCGCCAGGGTTGCCCAGCACCTTCACCACCTCGCCAAAGGGGTTGCGCGAGTTTTCGGGCCAGTCGGTAAGCTTCACAATGACTTTCTGGCCGTCGCGAGCCCGGTTGTACTTGCCTTTCGGGATGAAGAAATTGAGCGGCATTGTCGCCTTGTCGGGCACCACAAAGGCGTAACCGTGTGATACACTGAATATTCCGACAAATTCGGTATGTGCGCGTTTTATCACCTCCACAATCTCGCCTTCAGTCTTCTTCGACTTACGTTTCGGGAACATCGCCACCTTCACCTTGTCGCCGTGCAGTGCCTTGCCGGTGTTGTTGGAGGCAATCTGTATGTCCTCGCCGCCGTCTTCGGGCACCACGTAGGCCTTGCCAGTGCCCTTCATGTCGACAATTCCAATCACATACTGCGGCTTCGGACCGTATTCGCTTATCAGATCAGGGTTCAATACATAGCTAAATGGATGATGCTCAATGAGTTGACCGTCATGATGCAAGGTCACAAGCACCTGATATATCACGTCTTTGCCCGCAGCGTCACGCACACCCATAATCTTTGCCAATTGCTTGTAGTTCATTGGCTTATACGGGTGCTCGCCAAAGATTCGCAATATAGTATTGACAAATGTGCTGAGGCTGTTTGTTTTCTTCCTTGACATAAATAGATGTTTTTGCAAAGATAATAAAAAGTCGTTAGTCTTTAGTTTTTAGTCTTTAGTTTTATAATAAAAATAGAGACGCCACTTTACCATGACGTCTCCACTAAAGTCTAAAGTCTAAAGTCTAAGGTCTAAAGACTAAGCCTCTTCCTTCTTAAACATCGCCTTCAACTTCGGCATGTATCCTTTACCAATAACGATGCCGCAGCCAACTATGCCTCCGAAGAATGTCCAGACGATGAGTTTCTTGGCACGGCTGTTCGATGGCTTCATCGGGATGGTGACAGGCTGGATGACAGCGTAGACAGGAGTGTCTTTCTTCACCTGCATCTTGGCCTGCTCCAACTGCTTGGCCAACTCGTTGAAAATAGCGTTCGACACGTTGTACTTGGCCTGGATACGGTCGCGTTCAATACGGTCGCGAGTGCCTGTAAAGCCCTGCGAACGGTCGTTGATGGCCGCCAGCTGCTCCTGATAGTAGTCGTTTTCCTTCTTGATTTCTTCAAAACGCTCTTGAACGTATTTCAGTTCGCTCTCCGATTTCTCGACACGATGGCGGGTTAGCTCTTCTTGTAACAGGTTCTGGGCTTTCATAGCCAATTCAGCTGTTTGTATAGGCTCGCTGCCATTCACTATCAATGTTATGAAACCTTCTTTCTTATTAACGTCAAGCGCGACCACTCGGCCAAAAACATCAAGCATTTTCTGCTCTGCCACAGACACCACGATTGGTCTTTGCACAGGCTCGCCACCTTCTCCAGAGCTTTCCACATTATACTCAATTTCAGGCTGAGGCCCACGTATAGCGTTGATTATCAAGCCTGGCAGACCAATTGTATATCTGAGCACGTACGAAAATATTGACGGTTTGTCGTAACCACCCATAACATAGTCGAACATACTGATAGGATGATCCACCTTGGTGTAGTGCAAAGGAGTGTGCATCAGCTCGAGGCGGTAAGGCACACTGTTCACAATCTCAGGATAAACCAGTGGCGAAAGGTCGGCTGTGCTGGCTTGAACGCCAAGGTCAATACCCATCAAAGCAGCCAAGCTACCGAGGGAATTGTTCTGACGTGAGTTGAGCTGAGGCACCATAACTGTTTGTACCGTATAGGCCCGTTTCATGGTCAGTGCGGCTATCAAACCAAGCGCCATGAAGATGCCAAGGCAAATAAGCACTGTCTTACGGCCGTCCCACAATTGGCGGATGATAGCCACAATGTCTATGCCCGATTCCTCAACTTCAGCTTGATTTAAATTCTTTTCGTTTGTATCCATATAAACTATTTATTCAAGTTGTTCAACAGCAGTATGATTGACACAATAGACACCATAGCGCTAAGTGAGTTTCTAAGTTCGATACCCCAGTCGACCTTCTCCTTTGGTTTCTCGATACGCTCTTTCTTACGCTGGTCGATGCTCAATGTGATTGCTCCACCAGGGTAAACCTTAGGATAGTGACGGAAAATGAAGCGCGATGTACCATCAGCCTGGTAGTTAGGATAGGTCACAGTGACACTGCTGCGGTCGGCTGTTCTAACGAAACCGCCTGCATAGTGTTTAATGTACCATTTAGCACTATGACGACCGTCGTAAACCACAACTTTATGATCTGACGAGTATCCCTCCACCACATATTGACTCATGCGGGTGCCAGTCTCGCGAATCATCACGGTGTTTTCCTGACGGACCACATTGATAACATCGCCTTCCATCAGGATAGGGTCGTTTTTCATTTTCCTTTTGTGTTTTTTAACCTTCTTGAGGTTGATACCTATACTGCCCTTGTTACGGCCATGGGTACGCGTCACTCTTGCATAAGGATCAGCGTCGGGGAGCAAACCGCCTGCGCGTTTGATGATTGTGGAAAGCTGGGTTTTTTGATCTTCCAGAACATAGACACCCGGATATTTCACACGGCCGTTCAGCTCGATATATCTACCTGTTGAATAGTTAGGAGTCATACGGACAACGACGTGGTCGTATGGCTGCAACTGGAAGTCGGCACCGACCAGGTTATAATCATCGTCAACCTGAAGTTTTATTGTCTGGAGTTCAACTTCGTTGGTCTTTGAAATATTCAGACGGAACACCTCCACGCGGTCGAATGCGGCTCCGATTTCAAATCCGCCGGCCATCCAAATGAGGTCGTGTATATTGAGCGAAGCATCGTATGCTGTGCCGAAAGGCTCCTTCACAGCGCCGCTGATGCGCACCTCACCGATGTTGGTGTAGCGTGTGTTGTCGTAAACTCTCAAACGGTCGCCTGGCTGCAGCTCGACATCGTCGCCGTCAGTATCGAGGTTGACACGGATATATTCCATCTTCTCTGGGTTGGTGATATCCTTACGGAATATGTAAGCCACCGGGAACACGCTTGGTTTCAAACCGTTAGCATATTCAATGGCTTGTGCCACTGTCATTCTGTCATTAAGGCCGAATGTCTTGGTGAATGGCTTACGCACCTGTCCGCTCACTGAAATCTCAGCAACATCGCGGAATGATGTCAAGCTCATCACACGGATTCTATCTTTGGCCTGAAGTTGGAATTCAGTCTTGTTTTCGTCGGTTGGGAACGGTACTGTAAGCACCTCAACAGTCTGGTCGGGACGTGTACGCTCAACATACACGAAGTCGGTTCTGGCAGAATGGCTTGGGCCGCCTGCATATTCGATAGCCTGTCTTAAGGTCATCTTGTCGTTCAAACCGAATGTGCGTTCAAACGGATGACGAACCTCGCCGCTCACCGAAATGCTCCATTTCTCGAGATAGCTGTCTTGTGCCAGCACTGTGGCTTTGTCACGCGGCTGCAACTGGAAGTCAGGATTGCCGTTTTCGCCAGGGAATGGGACTGTGAGGAATTCCACTGTCTCGTCAGGGCTTGTGCGTTCCACTATCACAACATCGGTTCTGGCTGTATATCTGAGCTGAGCCTTGTCGATGAGGCCTTTCAGGCTGTGGTTGTGCTCGTAATCGAAGTTGCCGCCGTAGTACACGTCGCCATTGATTGACACATAGTTTTCCATCGGGCGGTTGGACGATTTGATACGAATCACATCGCCACCCTTAAGGGTCAGTTTTTCTCTACCGGCCATCACATTGTCAAGGTTGAATTCCAAGTAACGGATTTCGTCGTTTTCACGTCTTTCCACCTGGATAAAATCAGGATAGGCATTGTATGTCAGACCGCCTGCATACTCGATAAGGTCGGTCAGGCCTTCGCCTTCAACCATTTCATAACGCATCGGACGACGCACAGCGCCTTCAATTTTCACTATGCTGTTGGCTGTAGGCACAAACAGCACATCACCGTTCTGAAGGTCGAAATTAACATCCTTAATGTTGCCTTTCATGTATTTGTACAGGTCGAGACGATCGGTCTTGCCGCCTCTGGCACGCTGGATGTTACGCACCGAACCAATAGATGTCGGGCCGCCGGCTGCAGCGAGGGCGTTGAAAGCAGTGTTCAATGCCGAGAGAGTGAAACCACCCTGCACACCAACCTCACCGTATATGCTCACCTGGACTGTACGGGCAGTGGTGATGGTGACTGCAATCTGGTCACGGCTGAATGAATAGTGTGTCGACAGCTTGTTGATGATAGCGTCGCGGGCCTGACCCAGCGTCATGCCTTTGAGGAATATCTTTGACGAACCGGCAGGCTGAATGCTTCCGTCAGCACCTATGCGCTGGTGTATTTCTGTCTGCGATTTACCGAAGATTGAAACGTGAATCTCATCGCCATAACCCAAAACGTAGGTATCCGGAGCCTGAGCACCGTCTGTTGTGCGGAACACATCCATCGAGGTGCCTGTAAACAGCTTGTGACCGTAAATGTCGTCGCCTGCCGTCTTTGACACGTGGTTCTCTTCGAGAGCTTGTTCAAGGGCTTCTTCAGCTGCAGCCTCACCCATTGTCGTTTGAGGGATGTCTTTAGGCGTTTCAGCTGCTGCTGCAGCCTCGGCAATAATTTCAGTGCCTTCAGCCGTCAGCACTGATGTTGTCACCACTGGCGACGCACTTGGAATTTCGTTGGCCGAAGCTGCAGGTGTGGCGTCGGTTTGAGCTGCTTTCTTAGCAGCTTTCTCGGCCTGCATCTTGTTCAGAATGTCGATAACCCTGTCCTGATAGTTTTTGTACTCAGTTGGCGGGATGTTGTCGACATCGATGCCGTTTTCGAGGAGGCGTGAACGAACTTCTGTCTCTTCGAGACCGCGTTTTTGCAGTTCGGCACGGGCCATAGCCATCATGTCAGGAGTCTGAGCGAGCATTGTAATTGGCAATACCGCAAAGAACAGAATCATTAAAAAAAGTTTCTTCATACTTGTTATTTTTGTAGTTTAATTTACATGATTATTCAAGCTACAAAAATACTATTTTTTTGCAAACAATAAGATGTTTTTCAAAAAAAAGTTAAAGTTGAAGAGTTTAATGGTGTAAAAGTATTAAATATTGAAGCATGAAAGACGGAAAACTATGCAAGGCATCACGAATGTGAGACCTCGAGGGCTCACCCTGAAGTGAGGCTTTGCATAGTTTGGAGTCGATGATAACAGTTAAAAGTTGAAAGTTGAAAGTTAAAAGTTAAAAGTTATAAAGTATTGACGTTTTAAAGACGGAAAACTATGCGAAAAATAGCAGGCATTGCGTGAGCTGAAAAAATTAGCCTGCGGCTTTTCGCATAGTTTGAAGTCGATGATAACAGTTAAAAGTTGAAAGTTGAAAGTTAAAAGTTAAAAGTTATAAAGTATTGACGTTTTAAAGACGGAAAACTATGCGAAAAATAGCAGGCATTGCATTAGCTGAAAAAATTAGCCTGCGGCTTTTCGCATAGTTTGAAGTCGAATTATAAAGTTTAGAGTTGAGAGTTTTGAGTATATAGTGTATGAATGGTTTCAACTATATATCTCACATCTTCATCTGTAACCCACGGACCTGAAGGCAGGCAGATGCCGGTTTTATAAAGCTTTTCGCTGATGCCGTTGGTGTAGGCTGGGGCATCTTTGTAAACCGGTTGCAGGTGCATTGGTTTCCAGAGTGGACGGGCTTCGATGCCGGATTTGTCGAGATCAAGGCAGAAGACTTCAGTGTCGAGGGGTTGCTTGAAAAGGATGGTTGTGAGCCAGAAGTTGGAATCAAAATCATTATTAAAGTTGCCTTTAACGATATCGCCAAGCAGTTCTGTATAAAGCTGATGCACGTGTTTATGGTGCGCGATATGCTTGTCCAAAACCGTCATCTGGCCGCGGCCTATGCCTGCTGAGATGTTGCTCATTCGGTAGTTGTAGCCGATTGTCTCGTGCTCGTAGTGAAGATATGGCTCTTTGGCTTGAGTGGCAAGGAATATGGCGCGCTTCTTGGTTTCAAGGTCTTTGCAGACAAGGGCGCCACCGCCTGAAGTGGTGATGATTTTGTTGCCGTTGAACGACAAAGTGGCAAGGTCGCCAAAAGTTCCGCAAGGCTTGCCTTTGTAATATGAACCAAGGGCATTAGCCGCATCCTCAATCACCGGGATGTCGTATTTGCGGCTGACGGCAGTTATCTCATCCCATTTGGCTGGCATACCATAAAGGTCGACAACTATTATCGCTTTAGGCTTGCGGCCGGTTTTTGCGATGCGGTCTTTGATAGCTGTTTCAAGCAGCTCGGGCGACATGTTCCAGGTTTCTTCCTCGCTGTCGATAAAGACAGGCTTAGCTCCGCAATACACCACCGGATTGGAACTTGCGCAGAATGAGAAGCTTTGGCAGAGGACTTCGTCGTCTTTGCCGACGCCTAAAAGCAACAGGGCCAAGTGAATTGCGGCAGTGCAAGATGAGACGGCGGCAACATAAACGTCATTTCGAGCGAAACGGAGTGGAGTCGAGAAATCTCCCTCAATTGAATGAGATTTCTCCGCTCCGTTCCCTTTCATTCCACTCCGGTCGAAATGACGGGCGAGAGCCTCTTCAAAGGCATCAACATTCGGTCCGAGAGGCGCGACCCAGTTGGAGTCAAAGGCCTCTTGGATGTATTTCTGCTCCATGCCGGTGTCCGACATTTTAGCCAAGCAGAGGTGTATGCGGTGGTTAGTTTTCATTTTTTTATAATGCGTCGCAAAATTACAAATTTTTTCAGTAATTTTGCAGTAATTATTTTGAGTTTTTCATATATTGAACTGCCAAAATTATGGACAAGACAACATTAATTGCTGACGAAACAATATACCGCCTTCTGCATCAGAGGCTAAACCGCCGGTTGCATAGGTGTTTTGAAATGTATCAGAACCGCCTGACCGACGGGTTTGAGGATGTAGTCGACGACTTTTTTCTCTATCTTCGTGACGGCAAAAACGGCACCGACAATGAGCCTTTTCAGTCGCTGCGGAGCATCAGAAACAAGGAGGTTTTAGGCGCATGGATGGTCAAAACATTCCGCAACTATCTCAGCATGCAGGCTGCCAAAAACCACCATATTATTAACGAATTCGATGATTCGCCATCGGTGCTGACCGACGAGCAAAAACTCAACATCGCATCAAATCTGATAGCTTACGCGCATCAAGCCTTGCCACCGCGCAGCCGTTTCATCTTCTTGCGCTCGTTATTGACAATGCTCAGCAAACAGCAAACCTTGCCCAACGATGATATGGCTCAGGCTTTAGGGATGACCGGCCTTTCGTATCGCGTTGCCGTGCACCGCACAAAATCCAACTTGGCAAAATACCGTGAGCGGCTGCTTTGTGGCGAGCGTCTCCCCCTCGACGACGCCCATCAACAAATGGCGCAGCAAATCAACAACGATTTCACCCATCTCTACCCCACCTTGTTACACTACTACAATCAGGATTTAGTTGCTCTGAATTGTGCCGCAGCCATCAACAATCTCCGCCAGCAACACTTCGAAGCAACCGGCATCATGATGCACGAGGCCGAAGCGGAATATTCGGTGCCGGTGACTGTTGAGTATTTATGGAATAAGATAGAAAACTATTTTCAAAATATTTTTCCCAAAGTGTAACATTTTCACTTTTTCCATACTATAAGGGTGAAGAGTCGAAAAAATTGATTATGACGAACACCATACCACATGGTTATTTCTCGGAATTAACTACTATCCACCTGAGGCCAAGGTTTGCAAGTACAAGCCGTTGGCTGCTCAGGTCAGTGGAAACCATGCTAGCCTGCAAACTGACGCTGATTTACGGGCGCTATCACATGATGATGAACCTTAGGTCGCTTGTCGTCAGCGATTATCATGAATCTTACGAACATGCAGAGGTCATGGCCGACTTCATGAATTGCCTGCTGCCTTTCCAGCATGCCACGCCCTCAGACTTTATGCAATCTCGAGAGAGTTACGCGGACCAGTCAATCGATATATTCAAGGAATACAAGCATTATCTGGAGCTATTCGAAGGCGATTGCTTTCTCCCAGAGGTAGCCAAGCAGTTCTGCAAGACAGTTTACGATGCTGATGACTACTACACCTTCAAGGCCTTCAGCAACCTGAATTATGGTGTATATGCAGAAACGCTCCTTCTCTATCAGTTCGAGAAGATGGACTATCCCACTTTTGTTGACCAGTTCCAGGAAATCAGCCTTTTCGAAAGAAAGCGCAAACCCCTAAAATCATCTGAGTTCAAGCTATACCTCAGAACGATGCGCAAGGTCGTAGAATTATATAAAACCCTGCTGAATGAATATTTAACTCAAAGGACATTTGATGGAAAAGTCTCGTTTAATGAAACACGTAAAGGATGATAAAAAACAATACTGAAGTGTAACGTTCTCTACTCTCCATAGTGAGTGTGGAGAGAATTAAAGAAAAAGCCCTGGTGCTCACGCATCAGGACTTTCAAAGTGATCTTTAAATATATTGCGGAACTGGCCTGTCTATCAGGAAACCAGCATCCCACGATACAACGACGGATTATTTTTCTTCCGGAGCAAGAGGCAAAGATGGGCATTATCTTCGTAGCGGTCGCGCATCAGGAAATAGCCGTCGGTATTGGGCTCTGTCTCGATAATGCCACGAGAGGTTGAGACTTCGCGAATGAGAGTGGGCGAAGGTGTCGTGATGGTTGTGATATAGACAGAGTCAAATTTGTCCTCCAGAAGATCCTCGTTGGTTTTCTTTTTGTTGGCTTTCTGAGACTTGTGAATCCACTCGCTGATAGTCTCAGCATCATCGTCCTTCATGTGTTTATCGATAAAAGCTTTGACCTCCTTGTACTTGTCGAGCTCAGCGATGTAGTAGAACTCCAGTATCTCGAAGGCGTGTTTGGCAGTTGGGATGTTCAGGCACTGACTCTCGGGCAGACAGCCATGGATGTTCACCTCATCGACAAGAGCCTTGAGGATATCGATGGTTGAAATCTCCAGCAGATCCACCTGTTCCAGGATACTCTTTCGTTGGTCGACATATTCAGGAAGAAGATTGTCATCGAGATAATCTTTGACGGCTTTTGGCAACAGGTTACCAAACTCGAAACGATAGCGGATGCGCCCCGGTCGACCCAATAGATTATCATTGAGCGTCAATTGGTTAGTGGTCAGGATGTAAAGCTTGCGAGTCTGATTATACACGCCATCAATCAGTCGCAGCAGCACATCATCGTCCTCGCCTTTCTTGAATGTCTTCTCTGCCTCATCGATAAACACGATACACTCAAAACAGAGTGATTGGAGGAAATTGACCAAGCCTTCGTATGGGTATTGCACGATGACTACAGGCAGTTCGAGCGCATTACAGAGCAGTTTTGCCGAAAGCGTCTTACCTGTGCCCTTAAGGCCGTTGAAGATAACCCCCAGGTTCTTCTCGCCCCTCACAAACACCTCCGATTCCCATGTCTTACGGATAGTCTGCAGCATTTCCTCACATCCCAATTCGTAAATTTTGAAATTAAACTCGAATGCGTCACCGATTCTCTGCAAGCCAAGTCGTGCGTCCATCGGGTTCTGTGACTTCACCACATTGAATACACCCTTTCCCGGAGTCTTCAGTAGCACCGTATCACCACTGATAGGGAAGTAAATACCACCTTCGTTCACCCATTTCTGGCGGGTGAGTTCCATGTCATTGCTTTCAATTCTATTCATTTTTCCTTATTTGAAACGTTTTCACCCCTATAGTATACTCCGAAACCGAAATGTTACAGGCCGAATGATTTTTTTGAAAAAAAATTGACGTCAAATTTCAATCACCGCCCCGCCATCAAACGCCCGGTGCTCACCATAGAACACATAGCCCAGCTGGTTGCAAAGCAGCGTTGTGTTCCCAATTTTTGTGCCCGAGCCGCCGGCAAAGTGGGTGTGGCCGTAAATCCAATAGTCAGCCCCACAACGTTCAATGAACGAATCCAAATCGACTTGGAAGGCCGAGTTAAGCGCTCCACCGGGATAGCCATTGAATTCCTCACGCAACGTCGGACAGTGATGCGTCACGATGATTTTATGCTTCGCTTTGGAGGCTGCCAATGCCGTCTCCAGCCAGTTCAAACATTGCTCATGAAGCCCATCCACATCATTCGCACAGAACCGCTTACCATCCAACATCCCATGCTTGAAATCGTTCATTCCCCGCTGAATCTCCCATTGGTACAGCGGACTAATCCGCGTCCACAACGTGGTGAAAAACAGCTCCGTATCGCCAATCACCACACTGCGATTGTTCAGGTACCGCACATTGTCGCGATAGGCAAATTCGTAGCTCTCCATCGTCTGTCCAATGTCATACCCGTGATAAAACTCATGGTTCCCCGGCACGATAAAGGTCTCCTTGAAATGCTCAGCACACCAATCGAAGAACCGCCGCTTCATCATCTTTTTATCTTCCAAGTACGACACGTCGCCAGCCAGCACCAACATATCGCCCACCGGCTCAATGCCGCCATTTTCAATAAAATCTCTATTCTCTGCAAACTCCAGATGCAGATCCGATGCATATTGAATTTTCATATTCTTATCCTTTTTGTTCATTTAGCGTTAGTTTCTCCATCCTATACACCACCTGTCGCTTGGCATTTTTATAAACTTCCGCATTCCTAAGTATTTCCAAGCACTCCAGAAACAGTTCCCGAGGCATCAGTTTGAAGTTCATGAATTCTCCTTTTCTGAGAGTAGCCATCGGGAATTCAGAAATGTACACCTTGTCTTTCCCGAGGATGTGCCAACGAACTTCGCAAATCTCGTGGCCGCAGACAACCTCTTCCACTTTTAATATTTCCAACAGGATGGGCTCTAGTCTTTCTTTGCGGCGGTCTTGATAATAGGTGTTGCCTTTCTTTACTCTCATAATCCTTTTTGCTCGTCATTCACTATTTATCTTTCCCCATCTCCAATATCAACGCCCGCATTGCCTCATTGAACGTCGGATAGTAACGCTTGCTCTTTTCAGGCGAATGCTGCTTATCCTTGGAATGCACATAATAATATCCCGTGTATCCATCCTCTTCAAAGACAGACAGATACGTCTCATACTTTTTCTCAATCCGATGCCGTATCTCGCTGAGTGTCACGGGCTCCTTCACCTCATCCCGAATCAAATCATAAACCTCATCCTCCAGCGGAATCTTGCAGTCCAACTTCAGTTGCACCTCTGGCTCCCATTCCGCCAGTCTTACAATCTCATCATACTGCTCTCGCGTAAGCTCACCTTCCTTGTCGCAGTCCTCCACGAACGGCAAATCAATCACACCCTCATCATCACCCCCTTGCAGATAATCGTGGAAAGTGAATGGCGAAATGCGCACCCACCCTGTTTCTTCGAGGATATGCAGCAGGTTCTCAGCATCGTCGAACACAAATGGTGCCCCGGATTCATATAGAGCCAAAGCTATCTTCAACCCTGTTGCGTCGTGGGCAGAATAGCTGATGCCGAAGGTGATAATCCACTTGCCGCGAGCATAGTAGTGGGTCGCACCAACATTCATTCTCGACAGCCCCAACTCCCCGTAATGGTCCGTTGCAAAACGCTTGAAATCCTCCTCGCTGTCCAAGTCATATTCCTTCAGATCCATGTGCATTCCATGGTTGGTGTAGTATTTCACATCGTCATCAGAATCACACGTCCGATTGTTGACTTTCTTATCAGATTTTGACCAACAGGCGGTATCCGCAATCCGATAGTATTTACAAAATTGGCGGATTGTCATTGTGTCAAATGGAGCGGGAACACCTTGTTTCTCCCAGTCAGCATCCCCCGATTCATAAACTTTTTCCCTTCGCATCAGCTCCTTCATCACCTGAATGCAATACTCCCGATTCTCCACCTGCAGCCTCCGCTCCGGAAGAATCTTGTTCAAGTCTTTGCTCCTAATCCGGCCCGACCGCTGCCGATAGGGCAGATTCTCCTCTATGTATCGATTGTAAGCATCCGGATCTTTCACAATCGCATCTACTCGCTCCTTCACCATTCGCAATAAAGGTTTCATAAACCAAATCATATCCGTGGGACTGGCCTCTTCTCGAAAATGCCTGTTGGTGAATATCACATACCGATGGTCCCGATCTGAAATCTTCAAAAACGTATTCTCCCGATAGGTCGAAGTGACCAGGAAGAACCACTCCTTATCGTAAGGATATTCATCGTCCAGCGCCTCCTGATAACTGGCCAGATTGTCATCATCGGGATCAGAGTACCAATTGTGTTCATCATCAAAAGCCTTCCACTCCTCCGCCGTCCCTCGCGGAATCTCCAGCCAAATCATCCTTGCCTCATCATCCCCTGTCGGTTCAAATACCGCCAGCGTCCGCTGTATCTCCAGCAACATCGCGAACGACTCCCCATCCACATACACATCGTCTTCCAATGTGTGATGGAGCAAGCTGTTCAACACCGGCAGGGTAATTCTGCCATTCCACTTTCTTTTTCTATTTTCCATACTATAATTCTTAAAAATAAATCTTCTTCACCCTTATAGTATGAGAAAAACGAAAATGTTACATGTCTCTTTAATTTTTTTTCAAAAAATGGGGGTATCACCATCTGTGACACCCCTATAGCTCGTCTTTTGAAACAATTATCCGCTAAATATCCAATTGCATATTCCCCACGATTCCATTTGTCATTTCCTCCGGCACACCAACCTCCCGGGCAATCTCCGGCCAATGAATAGCAGCCTCACTCACCTGGTCAATCACTTCCAATGCATCCTTTATACCATTCGCGGATGCAAATGCCAGCAGGTCCGCACGAGTAATGCCGTCAAACTTGCCGTTCACAGACATCTGATGTTGGGCCGTCCAGCCGCCCTGTGGGTTGTATGCATAGCCCATATCGTATGCTGGTGACAGCCGCCACTTGCCTTCCTCGCCCATTAGGAACGAGATGTTCTTCGTGTGGTCGTCCTGGTTGCGCGCCACCACGTTGAACACCATCCGTCGGAACATCTCCCGAACTTCCGCATAAGTCAGCCGCAGTGCCCGCATCACATTGAACGCTTGCTCGTAGGAATACCCTCGCAACAGCCGGAAATCATAGTGCGCCAGTCCGCAGAGCGTCTGCATATGCACCTTTCGCCCGCCCTCGCGATCAAAACGCTTTGTCAGGAAATGTGCACGACCATTCTCCTCAATCAGCGAACATTCCGTCATCTCAATGCCGCAAGCACGCGCCAACTGATAGAACGAATACTCCAAGCGGCCATAATTCTCGGTCTCGCGAAAGCCTGCCTTTGCTGATACGCCATCCAGTTTAATCAGATAATAATCAAACCCAGTAGGAGCCTCCACTTGGCCGGAACGGACCTCTCCCGTGACCTTATTATACGCAATGATTGCCTTCGCCCGTTGTCCACCTGCCGATGTCCCCAGTCGCAGAATCTCCGCAATCGCCGCCTTCCTGTCATCATTCAGGTTCACGCCAAAAGCCGCCTTGTCTGACAGTGCCTCCCGCGCTACCTCCACCAGCGAGTCGATTTCAAACCGCTGCTGCGAATCATAACCCGTATCAATGGCCGGCTCAAACTCCAGTGCCCCCATACAACGCTTGCCCAGAAAGCACAGGCTCTCAATCGGATTGCTGCTTGTGCGCCCCGTCAGCGCCAGCCAACGGTCAAACAGAGCACGACCATAAGTATCCGGGAGCGAATCCGCCAGCATCCCCGGCAGTCCCATATAGGTCTCGCGATTCAACCCAGCGAACGAATACACGCGTCCTTCCCGCACCGGCATCATCAGTGGCGACGGCTCCAATCCTCGACCCACAAAAGTGCGGTCATATTCAAACTGAGCCACCTGATAGCGCTCGTCCCAGCGGAACGTGCCCATCGGTCGCCCGTACAAATTCACCCTTGCAACATCTACCATACCTGTTCCTCCTTATCCTTTTTGACCGATTTCCCAGCCGCCCGCTTGCGCTGATGAGCACCAGCCTTCTGCACCAGTTCGTAATACTCACTCGGACTCAGTTGCTTCTCTTCTACCAACGGCAGCAGCACATCCAACTTTCCCAGCGTCCGAAGTACCCTGAGCAGCGAATCGAATGACCCAATCTCTCCCTTTTCGACCTTTTTAACCGATGACAGCGACACCCCCGACTCCTCCGCCAGAGCCTGCTGAGTAATATTCTGTTTCAGCCGAATGGCCTTCAGATGTTCCCCAATTTTCGTGAGAATCATCGCATCCGACAGTATATAGATATCTTCCATAACAGTTCAATATTAAACTTTTCCGCTGCAAATATACAAATAAAAGTTTAATTCTAAGCTATTATATAGGATTATTTATCGTTTTTATATCAATTTTCTTTGTTTTTTATATTA